>JAGREQ010000034.1 GCA_020446465.1 Novosphingobium sp.
TCCCGATAATCTGTTCCGGCGTGTATCTCTTCCGTGCCATTCAAAGCTCCTTCCAAGCTCAAAATAGCCGAAATCCTAACTCTCAATATGGACCTCTTTTCTGGGGGAAGGCCATACCCCTATTGAACATGCCGGCTGAACGCGCCGCACATGCCATTCATAATAACGAGAGCTCCGGCCTCTATTTCCGGTTACTCTGCCCGAGGGGGGGCTGATGGAACCTTGCGAACCGCTTGTAATTTATAGTGGGACAAGCAGTTGGCTGGTCCATCAAGCGCAGGTTCCCCTCGGAACGCTGTAATCATCATGCAAATGTGCACTCTTGGTCAAACACATTCTGTTAGGAATTTTTTTACCCATATTTTCTATGGGTTAGAAGGCGATAAAGTAAACGGCAGTGGTTAAATCGTTCACCAGATCGCACCATCTGACGCAAACGACTCTCAATTGGCCGCATTGTTCTTGATTATGATTCGCACGTGAGCGGGCATCATATTGTTTCCACGGGCGAATGGGTTCACACTATAAAGTGGAGCGAACATGAAATATCTTCCGCCACTTGCCACGCTGCGATCACTGGCCTTGGCCTATGCCCGGTCATTGCATGGCCGCAGCCGCACGGCAGTGGATTTTATGGGGCGGAACATGGGCGCGCTGGCGCTGGCCTGGGTGGCCATTGTCACCATTATCGGCTCTGCCAAAGTGTTAACCGCTCTCAGTCCCATTCGCAGCATCACCGATCTTGCCGCGCTTGCCCTGCCTTACCTGTTGATCGCGCTGGCGCCCATTGTCGGATACCGGCTTGCCAGGGCGAGCTTTCCAGCCGGCGCAGCTTCGCCGCAACCATCATTCCGGCTGGCAGCTTACGGGAAATGGCACAGGCTCGATCTTTCGCAGGCACAGGCCCACCCCGTTTTCGGGCCGACCGGGTTCATGGCGTCCCTGTTGATCGGGATGCTGCTTAACGTCGTCATCCGCAGCTTTGAATTCATGGTGGCCGTGCCCGCGATGAACAGCCACGCGCCCGACTGGGGGCAAGCCATTTTTCACGTCATGGCCGCCGACGTGATCGTGATGAACTTCTTCTACATGGTCTGTTTCGTCATGGCCTTGCGGACTGTGCCCCTGTTCCCGCGGATGCTGCTGTTCGTCTGGATGGCAGACGTTGCCATGCAACTGACGATCGCGCGTTATGTCGCGACCTATACCGACCTTCCCGCCAGCGTTGCCACTGCATTGAATGACCTGTTGCAAGGCAATGTCACCAAGGTTCTGATCAGCGCAGCGTTATGGCTGCCCTATCTCATTTTGTCAGAACGCGTAAACGTGACCTATCGTAGTCGCTGCGCGGCTGCTACATCCGCCTGAACAGACAACATGTTTTCGTGTGTGGCACCGTCGGGTTTACAGTGGAGGCGCAGTTGACAGCCACCAGCGACACGCAGGCAAAAATGCACGCCCACGTTCTCCTTACTCGCCCTCCGCGTCGATACTGGTTTCTTTCTCTGGCAGCAGTGGCGTTCAACCTTGCCGGGTGGAGCGCGATGGTCGCAGTAGGAACGATCCCCTCTGAAATCACCTCCTACGCTCTCAATATACTGATTTACGTGCTTTACTCAGCGGTGCTTATCTGCGTCGACCGCCTCGTCTATCTGGCAAAGGAAAAGCGCGCGCTTGTTACAACTGCTACGCCTGCCAATGCTTTCAGTTCACACTGGATCGAAAGGCTATCGGTTAACGCACCAATCCTGATCGCCATCTTCCTGTTCCTCCCGGTTTTTTCAATGCTGAAAAGCGCCATCCCCGTTTTTACCGATTACACGTGGGATGCGACATTTATCGCGTGGGACCATGCAATCCACGGACAGGATGCGTGGCGTATGATACAACCGCTTTTGGGGTGGCCCCTTATCACGGCAATCCTCGCGTTCTTCTATCATTTGTGGATGCTGCTTCCCTATTTCGGGTGCCTCACAATTCTCTATTTCGTCCGTGACAAGGCTCTCGTCTTCCGCTTCTTCACGGCCTATTTCCTGTGCTGGATCGTGCTGGGGGTCATCGGGGCAATCTGGCTCGCCTCTGTCGGCCCATGCTTCGCCGCGCCGATGCTGGGCATCCACACTTTCGATCCGCAGATGGCCTATCTGCGCGAGGCGAACACGCAATATCCGGTGATGGTGCTGCAAGTGCAGGACGCGCTGATAGAATGGTATCAGTCCGGCTCCAAAGGGCTGGGCCGCGGGATCAGCGCGATGCCATCCATGCATGTTTCCATCGCGGTGCTGTTTGCGATGGTCACATACCGGATTTCACGCCCGCTGTGCATTGCAGCCAGCGTGTTTGCCGCGCTGATCATGCTCGGTTCTGTCCACCTTGCCTATCACTATGCGGTCGATGGCTATGTCGCGATCATCGCCACGCTTGCGATATGGGTGCTGGCCGGATGGATAGAGCGCAAGACGCGCGCCTGGGGTCAGGGCATTATACCGTCTGTGCAATAAGGCACGCGCCTGCCGGGTCAAAGGCGATCTGCGCCATATCCGCTGCCAGCCCACATTGGCCAACGGCAATCTGATCGCCATCAATAGAGACTCTGCCCGCCCGCGGGATCACCAGCAGCGGCCCTTTATAGCGGGCTGCGACATCGCTTGCTGGCAGGCCTGATACGCTATCCAGCCGGAAGTGCGGGCCGTCCACCAGGCAGGCGCTTTCCCCTGTCCCTGTCTGCCGCCGCAAGGCCGGATCATGCGGCCCCCTGTCCAGCACGCCCAACGCCCGATCCAGATGCAGCTCACGTGCGCGGCCATAATCATAGAGGCGGTAAGTGATGTCGCTGGCCTGCTGCACCTCAACCAGCGAAACCCCGCCGCCAATGGCATGGACAGTTCCTGCCGAGATATAGAAGAAATCCCCCGCCTTGACCCAATGCCAGGCGAGCATCTGTTCGATCGAGCCATCCAGTGCAGCCTGCCTTATGTCAGCCGTGCTGTAATTGCCTGTGAACCCCACACCGATTTGCGCGCCCGGTTCGGCGTCGACAATCAGCCAGCATTCCGCCTTGCCTTGCCGGCCAAGGCCCGCCGCCTGCGTATCGGCATCGGACGGATGAACCTGCACGGAAAGCCGCTCCCCGGCAAAGATGTATTTCACCAGCAGGCCCGGCATTTCGACCGGCGACGCGAACCATACCTCTCCGATGCGCGTGCCCGCCGGAGCCACGAAGGGGGCGGGCAGGCGATCCATGCCCCACGGCTTTTCAACCATCTGTGTCGGCAGAGCCGCGCTCACCCGGCCTTGTCCTCCTGCTGGTTGGCTGCGCCCGGCAATTTTCCGACCTTTTGCGCGCCATCCGCGCTTGTCACCAACACTTCATCGCCATCGACGACCACGATCACGTTATCCAGCCCGATTACCGACACGCGCGGCCCGTCGCTATCCACCATGACGTTGCTGCAATCGACAAGGTCAGCACGCCCGCGCACCACATTGCCATCAGCGTCCGCTTCGCCCGCGCGGGCCTCACGCAGCGCCACCCAGTTGCCAATGTCCGACCAGCCCATTCGCACTGGCACCATGGCCGCACGTTCAGTCTGCTCCATCACTGCATAATCGACCGATTCACTCTCGATAGCGGAAAAGGGTGCCGCGCCGGGGTGAAAGCATGTGCCGTCATCGGCCCCGGTGCGAACAGCCTCCGCCGCGGCCAGTGCCAGCGCGGGGCGGAACTTTTCCAGTTCGGCCAGAAAGGCATCGGCGCGGAACATGAAAATACCCCCGTTCCAGCTATAGCCGCCTGCTTCCAGAAAGCCCTTTGCAGTTTCGAGGTCCGGTTTTTCAACAAATCGCGCAATCCGGTATCCTGCCCCCTGCTCCGCACCCTGCCGGATATAACCGAAGCCTGTTTCAGGCGCGGTGGGCGCAATCCCGAATGCCACGAGCCAGCCCTGCGTGGCCAGATCGGCCGCAGCACTTGCCGCTTCGCCAAAGGCGCCACCATCAGCGATATGGTGATCGCTGGGGCATACGAGCATGATTGCATTGTCGGGAAGTGTCTGCGCGGCAAGCGCAATGGCTGCGGCAGTATTCTTTGCTTCGGGTTCAACGACAATCCGTGCCGCCAGCCCCAGCCGTGCCAATGTCTCTTCCACATGACCAAGGTGTGCCTTGCCCGTTACGATCACCGGGTCGGCAAAGCGGGTGCGATCACCGCACCGCGTCAGCGTCTGGGCGAACAGCGTTTCATCCCCCACCAGAGACAGGAACGATTTGGGATGGCTTGTGCGGCTGCGCGGCCAAAGCCGGGTGCCGCTGCCCCCACACAGGATAACGGGAACTATCGTTGTCATATCGCTCGGTCAGTATCCTCGCTTCGCAAATGGAACGGCTTCTCCATAGCCTGTGCGTTCTTCATCCTTGTTAATGCCAACAGGTAAAAGTGCCACCATTGATTAGGGTTATCCCAAAAGCACCAGGAAAGATGGCGCCTGCGGTGGCCATCGCGGTTCGGGTCTGTTAACACCCCCCGCTTCAGGCCAGTATGGCGCCGTTTTTTATTGAAAGGTCACCGGGGGACAGCGGCATCTTTGAATTGGAATTAGCCGTTTTGCGACCGGCACAGCCGGCCTCGCCCCCTGCCCTGCCATCTGATCGCAAGCACTTACCCTTGCCGATGCCATTACGCTCGGCCTGGAACTGTTTCTGTGCAGGTTTTGCCCTGTTGCTGGCGCTGGTCATGCTTGCCAGTCCTGCGCCTCTCCATGCTACCCCTGCCTTCAGTGCTGATATGCCGGAAAGCACCGATGCGGGCTATGTGCTGGCAAGCTGGGAAGGCAGCGAGACGGTCACGCTGGAAATCGCGCCCTGGCCGCATCGAAGCGGCCAACCCGGTCCCTTTCGCCCGCTCTATACAGGCAAGAACACGGCCTATTTCCTGTCCGGCCTTGCCGATGGGGACTATGCCTTGCGGCTGCGCGATGCGACAGGCGCGCAATCCGCACCTTTTCGCCTTACCGTCGCTCACCAGTCCACAACCCGTGCGCTGTTGCTGGCGCTACTGGGGGCCATCGTTTTTCTAGGTGTTGTCGCTGTCATCGCCAAGGGGGCTGCCCACGATGATGCATGAATCAAGCGCCATTCTACCGCCCACTGTCGGCTGGGCATTGCTGGCAGCGTTCAGCGTGCTGTGGATCGCGCTCGGCTTTTACTGGGGGCGGCGCAACAAGAACTTTGAAGACCATGCCCTTGCCGGGCGCAATATCGGCCTTGCCCTTGGCAGCGCCACGGCAGCGGCGACGTGGATTACCTCCAACACGACGATGCTGGCCCCGCAATTTGCCCTGCAACTGGGCGTATGGGGGATGCTGGCCTACTCCACGGCGGCGTTTGGCCTTATCCTCTTTGCCCCGATGGCCGCGCGCATCCGCAAGCTGATGCCCGAAGGCTATACCAGCGGCGATTTCTTCCGTCTGCGTTATGGTCGGGTCAGTTGGGCGATCTTCCTCGTATTCACGCTATTCTATTCGCTGACATGGCTGGTTTCGATGGCGATGGCGGGTGGTATCATGCTTAATGCGCTGTCCGGCATTCCTTATGGCTGGGGCATGAGCGTCATTCTGGGCGTCTGCGTTCTTTATACCATGCGCGGCGGGCTGGCCGCAGTGATCGGGACGGACTTCATCCAGAGCCTGATTATCATCGTGGGCATCGTCATTGTCGGCTTTGCCGTGCTCAGCCACGTTTCGATGGAGGAAATCCACGGCAACCTTTCGGCTGAGCGCCCCGCCCTGCTGGACGTTCTGTTCCCCGCCGCGATCATGGCCATTTTCAACAACATGCTGTTTGGCCTTGGCGAAGTGTTTCACAACAACGTGTGGTGGAGCCGCGCCTTTGCCTTCAGGAAAGGCGTTGGCCCCAAGGCTTTTGCGCTGGGCGGGCTGATCTGGTTTCCTGTGCCGATTGCCGCCGGGTTCATTGCGCTGGCATCGGGCGCGCTCGATGTGCCGATCCCGGCATCGGACATGGTCGGCCCGCTGGTCATTTCAGAAGTGCTGGGCGAAGCGGGCGCCATCGCCATCTTTGTCATCGTGTTCTGCTCGCTCGCCTCCAGCATAGACAGCCTGCTGGCGGCCACGTCAGACCTTGTCACCGAAGACATTTACCGACGCATGATCCGCCCTGCTGCATCGCAGCATAATTTGAAAACGGTGGCGCAATATGTCACACTTGGTTTGGGTGTACTTACCTGGGCGGTCTGCCTTCCCCGCATCGGCACTCTGGCGACAGTGCTTTTCTTCGCCGGGCCGCTGGTGGGGGCAATGATATGGCCGATCGTCACTGGCCTGTACTGGCGCCGCGCAAACAGCGCCGGGGCGGTCGGGGGGATGCTGATCGGTGCAGGCGTCGGACTCGCCTGCTATTTCGCGATCGGATGGTATGTGGCGACCCTTATTGCGACAGCCGTTTCGATGATCTGGGTGCTTGCTTGCGCCAGTTTCTCCAAGTCCCGGTATGACTGGGCAAACCTGAAAGAGAGCGCATGACCTTTTCCGCCCCTTTCATGACCATCCTTGTTTATGGCGCGCTGATCTGGTGCGCGATTTCCGCCATCGCGCTAGGTTCAATCCTTGTGCGGGACATCATGCGCGGGGAAGCCTGGTGATCCTTTCTGCAAGCCAGGTTGACCACAAGGCCGACCCTGATCGTCGCGAAGGTGTGATCGGCAACCGTCCCAATCCGCAGGCGTTCCTCGACCAGTCGCCAAAATTGCGGCTGGATGTGCTTGACCGTCTCCACGATACGTCGGTTCTGTCCGCAACGCTGTTTGACAGGGATTTGCTGGTCGAACTGGCCAAGCTGGCAGCCTATCTCCAGCTTGGAAAGTTCCCGGCCGCGCACGCACTGGAAGACAAGATTCTGGCGGCAGCCTTTTTTGAACCCAGCACCCGCACCCGGCTTTCCTTTGAAAGCGCGATGCTGCGCGTCGGGGGCAAGACCATCAGCGTTGCCGATGCCAAGACCACCGGGGTCGCCAAAGGTGAATCGCTGCGCGACATCGGGCAAATGTTCAATTCCTATGCCGATGTGGTCGTTGTGCGCCATACCGAACAAAGCGCGGTTCAGGAACTGACCGAATACTTGCGCATCCCGCTGCTGAATGGCGGCAACGGGTCAGACGAACACCCGACACAGGCGCTGGCGGACTGGTATGCCCTGCTGAAATGGCGCCCGGAAATCGCCTTTGGCACAATCCCTGACGAGTTCCGGCTCAACATCGGCATTATCGGCACACCGGGCAACATGCGCACGGTAAAGAGCTTCCTTACGCTCGCGCTGCTATTCCCGCAGAACATCAACCATATCACCATCTTTTCCGAAATGGCGGACCCGCTAGGCGATGAAATCCGCGAACTGACCAATGCCAGCCCGATCGGCATCGATTTTTCGCAGAACCTCAAACAGAGCCTCGAATATCTCGATGTCATCTACATGAATGCGATTGCCTTTCTGGGGGATGGCTACCGCTTTTTCGGGGAGGAGTTCATGCTCGACAGAGACAGCAAACTGAAACCCGATACCGTCATCCTGCACCCGCTGGCGCGCGGCGGTGAGCTTTGCACCAGCCTCGATGAAACGCAGCACAACCTCTATTTCAATCAGGCGGACGGGGCAGTCTGGGTGCGGCAAGCACTGCTGCTGTCAATTTTCGGGCGGATCAGGGACGTGGTCCCGACCACTTATCTCGCCTGATGCCCGCTTCCCGATCGCTTCGCCCTCATCCCGTTTTTCCCATTCATTCTGTGCAAGGACAATTCGCTAATGTGCGGTATCGCCGGGCTGTGGAGCCCCAACTCTCCTGAAAACGCAACGCCGGCCCATGCAGAAGCGATGGCCGATACGCTTTACCATCGCGGCCCTGACGGACGCGGATTCCATTACGATGCGGATCGCGGCCTTGCCATGATCCACACCCGCCTTTCGATCATCGGGCTTGATGCGGGCGACCAGCCGATCCACGGACGCGACAGCGACGGGACGGGCGATCTTTCGATGACCGTCAATGGCGAGTTTTACGATTACAAGCGGCTGCGCGGAATCCTGCGCACAGACGGGTTCGAGTTCAACACGAAGTCCGACAGCGAAATCGCGCTCAAGCTCTATCGCAAGCACGGGCTGGACTTCATGGAGCACTTGCGCGGCGAATTTGCCTTTGCAATTTTTGACCGGGCGAAAGAACAGTTGATCCTGGTGCGGGACCGTTTCGGCATTCGCCCCCTGTTCTATCACCTTGGCGACGATGGCTTTTTCTGGGGCAGCGAGATGAAAGCCATGCTCGCCCAGCCTGCCGTGCCGCGGGACATGTGCCCCAAGGCCCAGCTTCACCAGATGATGCAAGTCATGGTGCCGGGCATGACCCTGTTCAAGAGCATCCACGCGCTGAAACCCGGTCACATGCTGATCGTGACCAAGAAAGGTGACGGGTTTGACCTTGAAGAAAAGCGTTACTGGGACGCCGAGTTTCCGCTCGACGGGCAGCATGACGACCTGCCCGATGAAGAGCATATCGAAAACGTGCGTAAGGCACTGGTCGAAAGCATCACCTTCCGGCTGGAGGCTGACGTGCCCGTGGCCTGTTACCTTTCCGGCGGGATCGACAGTTGCTCCATCATCGGCATGGCCGCTGCCATCCAGCAATCGCCGGTCAAGGCTTTCACTATCAGTTTCGACGATGACCGATACGACGAAGCCCACATCGCCACCGAAATGGCTGAAAAGGCAGGGGCTGATCAGGACATCCTGAAAGTCCAGGCGCTGGACTTGTATGGCAAGAACTTTGAAGATGCGATCTACTATTCAGAACGCACTTTCTACAACACGCTCGGCGTCGCCAAGATGTTGATGAGCCGCCACGTCCGCGATGTCGGCTACAAGGTCGTCATCACGGGCGAAGGATCGGACGAACTGTTCGGCGGCTATGCCCAGTTCAAGGCAGACCTGTTCCTGCATGATCCGGCCTATGCCGAAACCGGCGCCGGGGACGAGATGAAAAAGCGCAATGCGATCTTTTCCGGCTCCGTTCTCGCCGAAGAACAGATCAGCCACCCCGCATTTGAAGAAGTCATGGGCTTTACGCCATCATGGATTCAGCCGTGGATGCTGGTCTATGAACGGGTGAAGCCGCTGCTTTCCGATGATTTCAAGGCGCGGCTGGGTGATTATGACCCGGTGGCCGCCATCGCCTACAGCCTCGACAAGTCGATGCTCGATGGGCGGCACGTGCTCGACAAGGTTCAGTATTCATGGATCAAGACCATGCTGGAAGGCCAGATCCTGAACTGGGGTGGTGATCGCGTGGACATGGCCAACAGTCTGGAAAGCCGTCCGGCCTTTCTTGACCATCACGTTGCAGAACTGGCCATGCGTATTCCGCCCCATGTGCGCATCCGCGACGGGATCGAAAAATGGGTCGTGCGCGAAGCGATGAAGCATGTCTTGCCCGAAGTGCTCTACAAGCGTGAAAAGTTCGCCTTCATGGCCCCGCCCGCGCACACGGACGAAGCCAAGACCGCCGAAATCAACAAGCTGATCGACAAGTGGCTTTCATCAGAAAAAATTGCCGAAACGGGCATTTTCGATGAAGCGAAACTGCGCCAGTCGATCGAGGATTACCGCAAGAGCGATGACCATGCGAAGAACACGCGCAAGGACATTATACTCAACCACGCCATTGCGCTTCACGCCATGACGGACCTGATCTGATTCTAAATGCCGCCAGAGCAGCCAGCGACGGCGGCCTTACTGTGTGGGCGCGCAGCGGCTCACATCGCCTGCCTGACAGGCCGCAACATTGGCTTTCCACTCGGCTACGGCTTTTTCATAAGCAGCGTGCTGGGCAGCATAGGCTTCCATCTTTGCCTTGTATTCCGCTTCTGCTGCGGCAGAGGCTTCATTTTGCGCGACCTGTTCTGCTGCGCGTTTCGCCTGTTCTGCATTCAGCGCGGCGCGCGCTTGTTCCGGCGTCATGTCGGCCTCGACAGCGGAAGTCGTCGCCGCTGGTTCATCTTGCGATGCGACGGGCGTGGCTTCGGCAGACTCCTGCGCGATAATGGGCGCCACCGGCACAAGAGCGAGTGCAGCAAGTGCAGTGGCACTGAGGGGCAAACGATATTTCATCACAGGTCTCCTGCAAGGCGAAAAGGCTCATTCCCCTATGCTACGATCTTCTCGCAAGCGAGTTCCTTCACGCATTCATAAAGCAACTGGGTGCCGCGCTCACAATCCGACCAGTGCGTCCATTCATCGGGCGCATGACTGATCCCGCCAATGCTCGGCACGAAGAACATGGCGGCTTTGGTATGATTGCAGAAGAACTGGACATCATGCCCCGCGCCCGACGGCATGTGGCGGTATGAATAGCCCAGATCCTTCACATTGCGTTCGATCAGGTTGATAAGGTCGGGATCGCAATAGGCAGGCTTCAGCCAGCTCATCTGCTGATACTCAAAATGCAGTTTGTGCCGGCGGGCAATGGCCGACAGCACACGCTCACACGCCTCGGCAAGGTTCTTCATCACTTCTTCGTCCAGGTCGCGCCCGACAATGGTGAAATCGACCTCCCCCGGCACGGTGTGTGGGAAACCCGGCTTGCAGGCGACATGGCCAATCGTGATGCGGCTCTTTTCCGTCCCTTCCTCGTCAATGATGCGCCCGATCTCATGCGCGAAATCGGCCATGCCCATCAGCGCATCGCTCCGCATATTCATGGGCGCGGTGCCAGCATGACCCGCCTTGCCAATCAGACGGCAGTTCCATTTGAAAACGCCTGAAATGCCTTCAACAATACCGATAGTCGTCTTCTCGGCCTCCAGCACCGGGCCTTGCTCGACATGCACCTCCAGAAAGGCGCGGATTTCTTCTGGGCGGCGATAGGCATGCATGGCCTTTTGCGGATCGAACCCGGCAGCAACCATCGCATCTTTCAGGGCATAGCCATGTTCGTCGGTTGCGGTATCGAGCCATTCGCGAGTCAATTGCCCGGTCATCGCTTGCGCGCCCAGCATTCCGCCAAAACGCCCTTCTTCCTCGCTCGTCCCGATCACTTCTATCGGAAAATCAGGAGTGACACCTGCTTCCTTCATGGTGCGGACGACTTCAAGCCCTGCCACCACGCCCAGAACGCCATCGAACATGCCGCCCGCCGGCACAGAATCGAGATGCGAGGCAATCAGCACGGCGGGCATGTCATCCGGGCCGAACCGGCCAATGACGTTGCCGACGCCATCCATCCGGTGCGCCATGCCCAGCGATTCAAACTGATCGCGCAGCCACTGGCGCGCTGCCATGTCTTCTTCAGAAAAGCCCTGGCGATAAACACCGCGGTCCGCCTCGTTGAAACCAAAACGGGACAGCGCGATGATGTCGCGTTCGATCCGTTCAATATCAACTTTGACCACGCGCCCACCTTTCATGCTGGAAGGAGGGGAGACTAACCGCTCACCGGCTATCGGGGCAAGGGGCGCGCACGAAAATGGCAGGAAATACCACCGTCATCTGCACAGAATTTTGATTAATGTCAGATATTTGCCTGCATCCGCAACACAGCCAGCTGCCGCTGGATAGAGCGATACCTGTTCCACGCCTTGAGCGGGTGCATCAACGCAAATTTCGCCACGGTGCGATCCTCTTTCGTAACGTCCGTGACAAGAGATTTCCTGCCTGATCCGGACGCTGCCCCTTTGTGGGGCTTTATAGTTAATGAAATGCTAACACCGAAAATCGGTGGGTCAAGCAAAGTGTATAGCGCACACTTTCGGCATCTGGCGCGCGTGCCCCTTACCGGCCACGCAAAAAGTAACGCAAAAGCGATTGCGATTGGCGGCGAACACTTCTAGAGACCCGCCCGAGTGCCGCTTTAGCTCAGT
>JAGREQ010000349.1 GCA_020446465.1 Novosphingobium sp.
TTCCAGCATATTGACCGGTTTGTTGATGGTGATCGCAATGCCCGGCAAAGGCTCGATGCGGCGCCGTGGACGGCTGGCAAGTTCGCCCGCCGCGCCTTCAAGTGGTCTATTTACCTGGCTATCAGCTTCCTGACCGGGGGCGCCTGGATTCTCTACTTTGCCGATGCACCGACCCTCGCTCATGATTTCTGGGCCGGTGATGCGGCAGGCGTCGCCTATGCCTCGGTAGCCGTGCTGACGGCGACGACCTTCATCCTGGGCGGTTTCATGCGCGAACAGGTGTGCATCTATATGTGCCCGTGGCCGCGTATTCAAACGGCGATGCTCGATGAAAAAAGCCTGATCGTCACTTACAAGGACTGGCGCGGCGAACCGCGCGGCAGTGTCAAAAAAGCGGCCAAGGAACCGGACAAGTTCGGTGATTGCATAGATTGCACGCAATGTGTGCAGGTATGCCCTACCGGCATTGATATCCGCGAAGGGCCGCAAGTTGGCTGCATCACTTGTGCGCTGTGCATTGATGCCTGCGACAGGGTGATGAAGGACATTGGCCGCCCGCGTGGCCTGATCGACTATGCCACGCTGGAAGACTGCAAGCGCGAAGCCGCTGGCGAAGCGCCGCGCCCGGCATGGAAGGCGCTGCTTCACCCGCGCACGCTCATTTATCTTGGTGTCTGGTCCGCCATCGGGTTTGCCCTGTTGTTCGCACTGGGCACCCGGAGCCACACCGACATTTCCGCTGCGGCTGACCGGAATCCGCCCTTCATGCTGATGAGCGATGGCAGCTTGCGCAACGCTTTCACTGTCAAGCTGCGCAACATGGAAAGCCGTCCGCGCACGATGAAGGTCGATCTGGATGGTCTGCCGGGGGCGGCCATGTGGACCGGCACGATGCGCAAGGAGGATGCTGCGCGCACAATCCGCGTTGACGCGCCGCCTGATGCGACGCTGTCATTGCGGGTTTACGTGGTTGCACCTGCCGACACGAAGGCACAGGATTTTGCCTTTATCCTGACTGCGCTCGATGAGCGGGGCGAAACCGATACCAGCGAAGTGCACTTCAGTGCGCCTGGAGGTGAGTGATGACGAAGCGTTTTACCGGATGGCACATGACGACAATTCTGGTCGCGTTTTTTGGCGTCGTGATCGCGGTGAATATCATCATGGCGCGCTATGCCCTTTCAACCTTTGGCGGCGTCACGGTTGAGAACTCCTATGTCGCCAGTCAGGAATTCAACCGCTGGCTGGATGAGGCCGAACGTGAAAAGGCGCTCGGCTGGTCAGCCGCTGTCGGACGGCAGAGCGATGGCCGGATCGAAATCGCTTTGGTCGGCCCGCAACCGGGCGCGAAAGTCACGGTCGATGCGCGCCATCCGCTTGGCCGCCAGCCTGATAGGATGCTGGTGTTCGCTGGTGTGGGCGATGGCCGGTATCTCTCCCGGGAAACATTACCCGAAGGTCGCTGGACATTGCGGTTGGCTGTTGAACAGGGCAGCCACGTCTGGCGCAAGGAAATTGCCTTGCAATGACCGCGCCGCCGCGCCTTGATAGCGGGCAGGCCGAGCGCACTGTTCTGGCAGTGCCGGGAATGCACTGTGCAGGCTGCATGAGCAAGATCGAGCGTGGGCTGGATGAAGTGCCCGGAATCGCTTCGGCCCGGGTCAACCTTTCGGCCCGAATGGTGACGGTCGAGCATGACCCGGCGCTGGATGCGCGCGCTCTGGTCGATCTGTTGGGTGAGATCGGGTTTGAGGCCCAGCCGCGCAGCAACGGTTTTGCGCGCAACCCGTCGGCGGTAAAGCCGCTGCTGGCGCCGCTCGCTGTTGCCGCCTTTGCGGCGATGAATGTCATGCTCTTTTCCGTCAGCGTCTGGTCGGGGGCTGACGGGACAACGCGCGGTCTGTTTCACTGGATAAGCGCGCTGATTGCGGTGCCTGCAATTACCTATGCCGGCCAACCCTTCTTCCGCTCGGCATGGAGCGCGCTCAGCAAGGGCCGCACGAACATGGACGTGCCGATTTCCATCGGCGTAATCGTGGCGACGGGCCTCAGCCTCTATGAAACATTCATTGGCGGGCGTGATGCCTGGTTCGATGGCGCCCTGATGCTGCTCACCTTCCTGCTGGCCGGGCGGGTGGCGGATGCGATGATGCGCGACCGGGCGCGGCGCGGGGTCGATGCGCTGCTGTCGCAGGCCGCGCAAGGCGCGATGGTCGTTGATGGCAGCGGCGCGCTGGGTTGGGTCGATGCCGATGCGCTGGAACCGGGCATGACAATGCGCGTGGCAGCAGGTGAACGCCTGGCCGCCGACGGAGAGATTGTGACAGGCGCAAGCCGGTTCGATCAATCCTTGCTGACCGGCGAAAGCGCGGCTGTTGCGGCAGGGCAGGGGGATGAGGTTTTCGCCGGAACGCTCAACCTCGATGCACCGGTTGATGTCGCGGTAACAGGCACGGGGCAGGATA
>JAGREQ010000350.1 GCA_020446465.1 Novosphingobium sp.
GGTCGTATGGCACACCGGAAGCATACCTGCGGGAATTGGTCGATTACTGGCGTCACAGCTTCGATTGGCGTGCAGCAGAGGCCCGGCTGAACGCATACCCGCAGTTTATGTCAGAGATTGACGGGCTGGAAACGCACTTCATTCACGCCCGTTCATCCCACGAAAATGCAAGACCCCTGCTGCTTGTCCATGGGTGGCCTGGCTCTGTTGTCGAGTTTCTAGATGCCATTCCGCGCCTTACCCAGCCCGAAAAGTTTGGCGGCAACGCCGCAGATGCGTTCCACGTCGTCTGCCCCTCGCTGCCGGGTTACGGATATTCGCAAACCATCCAGAAACCGGGCATGGACCCGAAACGCATCGCCGCACTCCACGCCAAACTGATGAGCGCGCTCGGTTATGAAAAATTCGTCGCGCAAGGTGGGGACTGGGGTGCCATCTGCTGCCGTTTCCTTGCCGATATTGCACCAGAACGGCTAACCGGGCTGCACCTTAATCTCAGCCTGCCGATGCCGCCGACCGGACTGGAAGATGCGGAAAAGTATCTGACCGAAGCCGAACGGGCATTCGTCGCAAATTGGCCGGACCTCAATTGGGACATCAGCGGCTATTCCCACGAACAGGCCACAAAGCCCCAAACCGTCGCTTATGGCCTTTCAGATTCGCCCGTTGCCCTTGCCGGCTGGATCACCGAAAAGTTCCATGGCTGGACAGACAATGGCGGAGACTTGCGCGACGCCGTGAACTGGGACGATCTGCTGACCAATATCAGCCTTTACTGGTTTACCGGATCAATCGGCTCTGCAGTTCGTCTGTACAAGGAGTTCACGGTAACGATGAACGCCCCGCTGCCACTGTCACCCATATGCGAAGTGCCAACCGGCATGGCCCGTTACCCAAAGGAAATCTGGCTCCAGCCGCGCAGTTGGAGCGAGATGGAATACAATATCGTCCATTGGTATGAGCCACCCAAGGGTGGGCACTTTGCCGCGATGGAACAGCCAGAAATCTTTGCCAATGACTTGCTGGCGTTCAATCGTCGGCTGGCTGACCATCCCGCAGGATAGATAATAAGAAGCCTGACGCGCCTGAAGCATTTCGAGAAAAAGTTGATCAACTTTTTCGGCCAGGAAATACGACAAATCAAAATCTTATAGCGTTTTTCCGATTCAACCTTTTCACGAAACGCTATAAACGGCACGTCAGGCTCTGATTCCAAAACCGCCTGCGTTATTCAGGCGCGAGCATGATCCCTTTCAGTTCCAGATAGGCTGAAAGTCCTGCATGACCGCCCTCACGCCCAAGGCCCGACTGCTTGAAGCCGCCGAACGAAACGCCAAAATCGGTGCGGTGCATATTGTGTCCAACAGTGCCGGAACGCACTCTTCGCGCAACATCCCAGGCCTTTTGCCGGTCATTTGTAAAGACACTGGCATCGAGGCCGTAAATCGTATCGTTGGCAAGCCGCACGGCATCATCCTCATCGACAGCGGGAATAATGGCAACGACAGGGCCGAATATCTCTTCCTGTGCGATCCGCGCCTGGGAATCGACGTTGGCGAACACAGTCGGCTCGACATAATAACCACGGTTCAGATGCTTGGGCCGGCCGCCGCCGGTCGCCAGCGTGCCTTCGCTGCGGCCTATGTCGATATAGCCCAGCACGCGATCAAGCTGTCTGCTCATCGCCAGCGGCCCCATCTGGGTTTCCTCGTCATAAGGATCGCCAATCCGGATTTTCTCGAATTTGGAAACGAGCGCATCCACCAGCGCATCGTGCCTCTGGCGAGGGACGATTATCCGCGTAAGGGCAGCGCAGACCTGATTGGCCATGAACGCTGTCGACTGGGCCAAAGTGTCGGACACTTGTTCAATATCGTAATCATTCATCACGATCGCCGGTGACTTGCCCCCCAGTTCCAGCGTGCAACGAGCGATCCGTTCACCGCATATCGACGCGATACGCCGTCCCGCGGCCGTGCTGCCGGTGAAGGTGATCTTGTCCACATCGGGATGCCGGACAAGTTCTTCGGAAACCTCGCGGTCTGCGGTAACGAAGTTGAACACACCCGGTGGCAGGCCCAGCGTGTCGATATATTCGGTCAGCAGGTATGGCCCGATCGGCGCTTCTGGCGAGGCCTTCAATACAATCGTGCAGCCTGCAAGCAATGCCGGAACAATCTTGATAATGCTGAGAATAAACGCCGCGTTCCAAGGCACGATCGCGCCGACCACACCAACGGGTTCCTGCACCAGTTGTGCATCGCCGCCAAGCCCATCACGTGTCGGCACGGTTTCAATCCAGGGGAAGGTTTCAGCCCATCCGATATGCTGTTCTGTATATTCCGCAAATGCCGCCGCACCGTGCTGCGCGATGGCGAACACAATGCCCATTTCACGCGTTTGGGAATGTCCCAGTTCAACCGTATGATCACGCAGAAGTTGGGCGAACCTGGTAAGATAC
>JAGREQ010000351.1 GCA_020446465.1 Novosphingobium sp.
TCCGGGCGGCAGCGTCGAACACATGAATCAGGAAGCAGGGGCTGTCTGGCTACAGCGTGTCCTGCACACTTATCCCGCTTGCGTATGGCTCAACCCGGAAGCCGAACGTGCGTGGGATTATAGCCGTTCCAACGTCATGATTCGTGAACTTTTCAACGGACGGATGTACCCGCTGACGCTGGAAGGGCTTGACGATGCCATGCGCGAATTAAGCCGAAAGCACGGATAATCCCGGCTGTCCGGCTGTCCTCAATACAGAACAAGATCCGCCACTGTTTCACGCCATTCTGCTTCATCCGCGCTGGCGAGCTTATCAAGATCGCCCGGCTCGCTCGCCGTATCATCAACCCATTCGCGCAGCGCAGGGCCTCCATTGATGACGTCAATCGCCAGCCGGTCAAATTCGTATTCGTAAGGGAAATCGCGCCAGATCGGGTAATCGGGGTAAAGGTTGCGGATCGCCTTGAAGGCGAGAGCCTGCAATCGCCACGGGCGGAATGCGGCATGATCGTAAAACGGCCCTTCCGCATGGATCATCAGAGCACTGCATAAGGTGCCAGCATGTTTGTGGAAGGTCGGTTCAAACCAGCAGGGGCGCAGCGCGCAACCTTGCAACCAGTTTGGAGCAAGGCGTTCCATTTCGGCCAATATCCTGCCTGCATCAATGTCGGGCGCGCCAAACAGCACTTCGAGCGGGCGGGTAGTTCCCCTGCCCTCGCTCAGCGTTGTGCCTTCCAGCATGACTGTGCCGGCATAAGCGCGGGCCATGTTGAGATTGGCGGCATTGGGGCTGGGGTTGATCCAGATGCGATCGTCAGGCCAGCCGAAGCCGGGGGCGGCTTCCGGCAACCAGTAGTGCATTTCGATAACGCGGTAATCGAGATCGAGCCTGAAATGTCTCTGGAACCAGTGGCCCATTTCTCCCATCGTCAGGCCGTGGCGCATCGGCATCGGGCCTGCCCCGACGAAACTTTCCTGTCCTTTTCGTAACAAGGTGCCTTCGACCGGGCGGCCTGCGGGATTGGGCCGGTCCAGCACCCATACCGATTTACCGGCCTTCGCGGCTGCTTCCATCAGGTAGAGCAGGGTCGTGATAAAAGTATAGATGCGGCAGCCCAGATCCTGCAGATCGAACAGGAACACATCGGCGCTGTCCATCATTTCAGGCGTGGGGCGACGCACTTCCCCATAAAGGCTGAACACCGGGATGCCGTAAACCGGATCATGCTCGTTGGCAGTTTCCACCATGTTGTCCTGCTTGTCGCCCTTTAGCCCGTGTTGCGGGCCGAAGGCGGCAGCGAGGGTAATATCGTCGCAGCTTGCCAGCGCATCGAGCGAATGGACAAGCCCGCGCGTTACCGATGCAGGGTGCGCCAGCAGGGCAACCCGTTTGCCGGCCAGCGGTGCGCGAAGGGGCTGCTCATCCAGCAGCCGGTCAATACCGAACTTCATGTTCATTCGGGTGGCGCAAGGTGGAGGCCAAAGCAAGCCGGATCATGAAAATCCGGTTCCAGTTTATGGTGCGACATCGCCCAGTAGGACGGCCTGCCGCCGTTTTCCTCAACCACCGCGCAAACTGCCCCCCTCGTCGCGCCCCGCAATTCTTTCTGCGAAAGGAAAACCGTCAGCATGAATATGCTTTGCCCGCGTTCAGCGATAATCTGCGGCGGGTCGATGGGGTCAATGTCCCTCCGGCCCATCCGATACCCTGAAAATTCGTAAGCAGACCACTGTTGCGACGGTGAGAAGTTATATTCCCGGTAACAGCCTTCGCCATCGTAAAGGAACAGTTCGCCACAAGTCATCTTCCACAGGTCGTCACCTCTGCCTTTCCCACGAAAATCCGGCAATACCAGAGATTTGCAGTCAGATATGGCATAGCGCAACATCAGGCGACCATCGTTCAGTTCAGTCCAGCGGACGCTGACCTGGCTGACTTTTTCGGGGCTGAAGTTCTGATGGTGCTTCAGCGCGTGGATTTGCAATGTTCGCCCTCCGTGCTAACCGCGCCATCCCTAACGCATGAAAGCCTTATGACCAGTTACAATTCAGACCTGCTCCGCCTTCTGGACGAACGCGGCTACATCCACCAGATGACCGATGCTGCCGCGCTTGACGCGCTGGCGGCCAAGCAGATTGTGCCAGGCTATATCGGGTTTGATGCGACCGCGCCATCGCTTCATGTGGGCAGTCTCGTACAGATCATGATGCTGCGCCGTTTGCAGCAGGCCGGACACAAGCCGATCGTGCTGATGGGCGGCGGCACCACGCGGATTGGCGATCCGACGGGGCGCGACGAAAGCCGCAAGATGTTGAGCGATGAAACGATCGCGGCGAACATTGCCTCGATCCGCACGATATTTGCGCGGCTGCTGACTTTTGGTGACGGGCCGACCGATGCTGTCATGGTCGACAATAACGATTGGCTGGGGAAGCTCGGCTATATCGA
>JAGREQ010000352.1 GCA_020446465.1 Novosphingobium sp.
CATCACAACCCCTGCCGAACTGGAACTGCTGGCCCGGTATCGCGATGTCGCCACGTGTGAGGTGACACCCCAGCACCTGACGCTTGCCGCCGAAGACGCCTATCCGCGGCTGGGAAGCCTTGCCCAGATGAACCCGCCGATCCGCAGCAGGGCGCATCGCGATGGCTTGTGGCATTGGCTGCAACAGGGTGTTCCAGACGTAATCGGGTCTGATCATGCTCCGCACACTCTGGCTGAAAAGCAGAAGGAATATCCGCAAAGCCCCAGCGGGATGCCCGGCGTGCAGACTTTGTTGCCCTTGATGCTGGATCATGTTGCGCGCGGACAGATGACGCTGGAACGGCTGATCGACATGACGAGCAGCGGTGTGCAGCGTGTGTTCGGCCTGGTTGGTAAAGGGCGTATTGCAACGGGTTACGACGCTGACTTCAGCATCGTTGACAGGAAAGGCAATTTCACGATCAGCGAGGATTGGCTGCAAAGCCGGTGCGGCTGGTCGCCCTTTACAGGCATGACTCTGCAAGGACGGGTAATGGGTACGATCGTGCGCGGCCATGTTGCCATGTGGGAAGGCCAGTTGGGCAATCAGGCGGTTGGCGAACCGCTGCGTTTTGCGGGCTGCCTGTAAGGGCTTGATCGCCCAAATCTGATGCAGCTTGAAATAGCTTGTGGCGCACCTTTCGCCACAAGCCATCGCGTGCCCAATCACACCTCATCGCAATTTTTCCCAAGCTGACAATGTGGTTGCGCGCAGTTCATCCAGCAAGCGCTAGCGTAGTTCTCATGGCGCGACAGAGTGCAGGCAAAGGCCCGTCACTATCCGTCGCAGAGAAAGTTCGAAAGCATGAGGAGCATCGCAATGGGGATGAAACATCTAAAAGGCCTTGCGCTTGGTCTGATGGCACCAACCCTTGTTGCCACAGCCATGCCTGCGAGCGCACTGGAAATTCAGCGGCCAAGTGTGGTCACTGCGGTAAGTGGCTCCCACTATCAAACGGGTGATAGCTGGAATCACAGCGATCGTGATCGGCGTGGCAGCCGTTATCGCGACCGTGACGATTATCGCTATCAGGGGCGCTATCGTGGAGAGCCTGTTTACGCGAATACCCGGATCTGGCGAGGCCGCGATGGCCGCTATTACTGCCGCAAGGAAAACGGGACGACCGGGCTTTTGATTGGCGCTGCCGTTGGCGGCGTTATTGGCCACGAAGTTGCCGGATACGGTGATCGCACGCTTGGCGTGTTACTTGGCGCTGCGGGCGGTGCCATTCTTGGGCGGGCGATTGACAGGAGCAATGCCCGCTGCCGCTAAGGCAAGAATTTCCCGAATGCCTTTTCGTGAGCTGTCCGGGCTAACGCGAAAAGGCCGCGTGGCCCCGGTCGCCAGAGAGGGGTCATGGGAAGGCACCTGTCGCTAGCAGACGACGTAGCGGCAGGTGCCTCTAACCGGATGACCTCCCGGATATTGAGCCTCTGCACGTAACCGGGTTTTAAGACGCTCTGGCCTATGGCTTGGCGATGATTCCAGACCTGCGGCATATCTTGCATTCTTGCCTGTTTCTTGGCTCCGCTTTCCTTCTCGCATCGTGCGATGGAGGCTCACCCGCGTCAACAATCGGCACCGAGGCAACCGACCCGGCTGAACTGGCAGTGCTGGCCGCGCCACTTGCAACCGACCCTGATCTGACAGCGGAAAATATGGCAAGCGCAGCTTTTCGGGTGCAGGATCATTCGCCTCGCTATCCTGTATCGGGGCATTCGGACGCAATCACTTCGCTGGCGAGGGAAGAAGTCGCCCGGCTTGTGGGGCAGAAAGGGATAGTGCCTGCCCCTGTCAGCCGAGATGTGCCTGGCAATACTGCGTATCAGCCGCTTTTGGGGATGACGGCGGCTGCACGGGCCGCTGCGCTGGGCCGCGATGCAGGTGTTTGCGCTGCAACTGGCACTTATTCGGCATCCTGGGCGGCACAGATGCCCGATGCATTTCCAATCTATCCACTAGGGCATGTGCAGGAGGCGCTGGGGGCCGAAAGTGCCGGATGCGCGCTGCGCTCGGTTCGCTTCACGACAGTAGCGAAACCAGCCGAAGCGCGCGATTTTTATCACACGCTCGCGCTTCGCAACGGATATTCCAGCCAGGCAGCCCATATTGGGAATACCGAAATCCTCAAAGGATCGCGGAAAAAGGCGCAATATGCTGTGGTCATAGAGCAGGGCGACACGGCAGGCGGTGCGATTGTCGATATAACCTACTATCGCCCTTAATGCGTTGCTTTGTAGTGATTTCCGAGCCGCCAAGTGTTCCTCCTGGCTCGAAATCGCTCTAATGCTCGCGGAAGCCGACACCGACTGTGGCGCGGGGCTGCTCCATCTCCGTCGAAGCGACAGGATAGGCGCAATAGTCCGCGGCGTAATAGGCGCTTGGGCGGTGGTTGCCGGACAATCCCA
>JAGREQ010000353.1 GCA_020446465.1 Novosphingobium sp.
CTTGATCGCCACTGACGGAGGCTATGTGTCGGAAACGGTTTCGCTGGATACCTTGCGGCTCGGTCCGGGCGAACGGGCAGAGGTGCTGGTTGATTTCACGCAAGGCCAGCCGATGACACTGATGAGCGCCGCAGACCCGAACCAGGGGCCCGGCGGCATGATGGGCCGGCTGCGCGGGATGATCGACAGCTTTCTGGGCAATTCTTTCCCGGTCCTGCCGTTCAGGATCGACGAGACCATGCCTACGCGCATTTCAAAGCTTCCTGGCCGGATCGGCGATGCCTTGCCCGACATTTCCGGATCGATTGCGCAAGAACGGCGGTTTTCCCTCGACATGGGCATGGGCGGGATGATGGGAGGCATGATGCGAGGCGGGATGATGGGCGGCTTTGCCATCAACGGCCTGCCTTTCGACATGAATCGCATCGATCTGGAGGCGCGCAAGGATACGGTCGAACGCTGGTTCGTATCCAGTGCCATGCTGGCGCATCCCTTCCACGTGCATGGCGCCAGTTTTCAGGTCGTTCGCGAGAATAGCCGCGCACCGCGTCCTGAAAGCCTGGGCTGGAAAGACACGGTCGTTGTGCCCATGGGATCCAACGTGGAATTGCTTGTCCGCTTTGCCCATGCGGCCGATGCCGCTCACCCTTACATGTTCCACTGCCACATCCTCGAGCATGAGGACGCAGGCATGATGGGGCAGTTTACCGTGAGTTGAAGCAGATCGTTCAGCTGCGCAGGTATTTGATGAGTGCCGCGATCACCAGCACGACGAGAACGAGGATCAGCAGCATGCCGATGCTGCCAAAGCCCATGCCGTAGCCATATCCATCCATCATCATATTTGCTCCTGTGTCAGTAGGCTTGAATTTGCCGGCGCGTCAGCCACAGCGCTAGCGGTGGTATGACAATCCATTGCATAAGCGGGCTCAGGCCTGTTCCAAGGGGCGGCACGCGCGGCATCAGATCCGTATAGGTCCAGCGCAGCGAAACCTCGGTGTAGTAATATTCGAACCCGACAGTGAGCAGCCCGGTCGCCATGTAGACAATCGCCGGAAACAGAGGCCATGCCTGGAACCAGAAGCGCGACCTCGCGGCGAAGCTTGCGAGCCAGAACGCGGTCAGCGCGAAGCCGACATCTCCGAATGCCGCCTCGAGACAGAGGGTGACGCCATTCCAATGCTGCATTTCCGCCATGCCCGCATAGGTCGGCGCCTGCAACATTTCCCAGGCGAAATGCAACAGCAAGGAAAAGAAGGCGAGCCATGGCTCGGGCATTCGCAGAAGCATCCGGATCAAACCTTGTTGGGGGCCGGTCTGCCCACAAGCGACGATAGGGCTTTCCGCCGCTGGAAGGTCAAGCAACTCAAGATACTGACGAAAATTCCTTCCACGTGCCTTGCTCACGATCACGTCAGTTGTCGAAGGAAGGCACATCGAATATGCATGTTTCATGATCCGCATCCGCAGAATCACGATTACTGTTTTTCAGCTGCTGTTTGCGGCCTGTTTCCTGCTCGCCGGTACCTTGAGTGCAAGCGCTTCGTCCCACGGCGGAACGGTTGGGCCGATCTTGGCCTCGATGTCGTCCGGTGCAGCTGCAGGAAAGACCGGCCATCAAGGGCGCCGCGGTGACATTTCCGCATGGGAAAAAACTGACTGTCATGGACAGGACCGGCAGGGAAAACAGGAGCACACGGGTTCCTGTTGTGATGCGACGTGCTTTGTTGCGCTGGTTCTTACTCTTTCGCATTGGACCCATGTCCAGCCCAAGGACGTTTATCTTTCCAATCGCCACCTCCGCGTCGCGAGCATGGAACGCATGCTCCTGGAGCGCCCACCCAAGCAGTGATCCGTTCGCCGGCCGTGACGGCCTGGATAGCGAGTGCGTGGCGTAATTTGCCCCAAATGGATCACTGTGTTTCATGAAACTGCGATTTCTTGCGGCCCTGTCGCCGCTGGCGATTCTTGCGGCCTGTTCGACAGGACGCGACTTGCCAAATTTATCGGCGGGCGTATCCCCCGCAGAACCATCGGTCGGACTTCAGCCCACCGGATATTCAAGCCCGCTCGGTGATTATCACCATAGGGCGCCCGTTGAACCCGTGCCATGGCGTCAGATCAATGACAAGCAGGCCCCAGGCAAGGGGAATGCGTCATGAGCCCGTTGCTAACGAAGAAATCCGCCAGCTTGTTCACTATTGCGGCCCTGCTTTCGGGCTGCGTCAGCGCTGAACAAGTGGCGATGTATTCCGCCGTGGATGCAGGCTTTGCGAATGTGAAGGCAGAAAGCGCCGCCGCGACCCGGGGGAAGCAAACGGTCTGGATCCAGAGCCGGGAACAGGCGAGCGAAGTGGCGTCGCGCGTCCATGCCCTCGTGCACCGCAAGACTATCAGCGCGGATACGGCTGTCCAGGTGGCCCTTCTCAACAATCGCGGCCTGCAG
>JAGREQ010000354.1 GCA_020446465.1 Novosphingobium sp.
ACATAGCCCAGAGACGCAATGACGTTGAGAATCCTCTGAACGGCTTGCCGGCTCGTGCCAAGATGCTCTGCAATGCCGGTCGCCGTCCCCTCACCACTATTTCGCCCCACCTCCACGAGTACCGCGAGGCGCGCTCCAGTCAGACCGAATTCGCGCGCCAAGGCGTCTTGCCGTTTCCTCCCGCGGTTGGCTTGACGCAGATCTGCAATTTGAGCCCCGCCCATTGGTCAACACCCCCCATTCGTCGGTTGGCGTCTTATGATGCAGCCGGACAAAATACGCAACATATTGCGCATTTCATAGCCTTCCTGCTTTTCCCAGAAAGTCAGGCCGGTCCACGAAGAATGGATTGTCCACCATCAATGGTCAGCACCTGCCCGGTCATGTGCCGTGCAGCATTCGACAGCAGAAACACGATCACATTGGCAACATCTTCGGGTTCGGCAATGCGGCGCAAAGGTGTGGTTTGCATGACGTTTTCCATATAGCCGTCCTGTTCCACCAGCTTGCGAACCATGTCCGTCCTGGTCGCCCCTGGCCTTACCGCATTGATCCGAACACCTTTCTCCCCCCATTCGACTGCAAGCTGACGGGTCATCGCTTCAACGGCAGCTTTCGACATGCCGTATGAACTACCGCTCCTGAACCCCGATGCGGCATTGACAGAAGAAACGACGACCATCGCGCCGCCTTCAGCCAGCCGCGGCAGCCCGTGACGGGCAAGACGCAAGGGGCCAGCAACATTTGTGTCCATGACTTTCTGGAAGCTCTCTTCCGCAAGATCGACAAGCGGATCGAACGTGGGATTGATCGCTGCATTGGCAACCAGGAAATCGAGCCGCCCGAACTGGGCGAGCGCAGTATCGACCGCACGCCGGATGTCATCCTCGCGCGCGGCATGTCCCGCCACCCATGCCGACTCTATGCCATCCTGGCGCAAAGCGTTTGCGGCAGCCTCACAACTGTCAGGCTTGCGCGACATCAACATCACTTTGGCACCTGCGAGGCCCAGCGCCCGCGCGGTGGCAAAGCCAATGCCGCGGCTGGAGCCTGTAATAATGGCGACCTTGCCGGTCAGCAGGAAGGCATCGTTGGTCATTTGGCTATGATCCTTTGATCCTGTGATCAGATATTCTCAATGTCAAAAATAATGACAGGGAAATGTGGGCTTGTCTCCACCATGTGTCGTGCAGGCCCTTTATCCGCCTTTCGGTCGATCTGTTGGGACCGGAAGGAGCGCTACGCCCAATACCAGACGCCACTCTCACAACATTGAATCATTCGACGCCGATCGCCATGATTTCCGCAGCGGCGGCGCGGAAGCGCGCGATGTTCTCCAGCTTCAAATCTTCATAACCACGGATCATATCGGGCAATTCGGCAATGGCCTTTTGCTTTTCAGCATTGCCTGGAAAAGCCTCAATCGCACTGGCCAGCATAGTGCGGTATTCATCCGCCAGCTTGCGTTCTTCCGTGCGGACAATGCCAATCCCGAACACGTCAAAAGGCGTTCCGCGAAGCGACTTCATTTTTGCCAGCAACCGCGCAGCGGGCACGAACCAGGAGCCTAGCGACACCTTTTTCCTTACACCGAGCTTGCGAAGGAAAGTCGGGTGTATCCACCATTTGAAGCTCTGGCCTTTCGCCAGGCGGCCAGTTTCGCGATTGCTGTCGAAGGCTTCCACAAACAATCGGGCGACTTCGTATTCGTCCTTGAAGGCCATCAATTTATAGAGGTTGAGCGAAGCGGACGCGAGCGCGACACTATCGAGCCCCTGCTGCTTGAAGTCGGCCAGCGCATCAAGATATTGCCGGGCATAGTCAGCGTTCTGGAAGGCTGTCAGTTCAAGATAGCGCAATTCAACGCGTGCGCCCTGTTCTTCACCCAATTGAAGCGCGGCAATTCGGTCTGCCTCAGGGCCAGTTATACGTTCCCATACAGGCTGGGGGTTTTCGCGAGAGGAAATGACTGCCTCAAACCCTTGCAGGTCCATCGCCGCATAGCGTCCCCAGCGGAATGCTGAAACGTTGGTCGCCACGGCGACGCCATTCATCTCTATGGCTGCCTCAATGGCCTCCGGCGCAATCGGCACGACGCCTGACTGGCACGCCGCCCCCACCATCAACATGTTGGCGGCGATCTCGTTACCGAACAGCAGGCGGGCAGCTCGCAGCCCATCGAAGACGACAGGCGCACTTTTCATGCGTGCGTTCAGCCGCGAGAGCAGAATGTCCTTTTCCGGATAGGCGACAGACACATCTGTCACCGTTGTTCCGGTTGGCACGGCATCACTGTTCCCGATGAACAGCGTTCTGGAAGGATGCGCCATGCGCATGTTTTCATTCGTTGCCGCGGTGAGCAGGTCAAAGGCGATGAAACCGTCGGCGCTGCCGTCAGCCAGTCTCGCTGCCCCTTCGACCGGCGCGATATCGATCTTGAGCATCG
>JAGREQ010000355.1 GCA_020446465.1 Novosphingobium sp.
ATCGTGCGGTCAACCGGCGCGATCCGCTCACTGGAGGATCTCGCCAATGTCGTGGTGAAGTCCGGCAATGGCACCGTGGTGCGCGTGGGCGATGTTGCGTCTGTGCGCATCGGCAGCCTGACCCGGCTCGGCGCGGTAACGAAGAACGGCAAGGGCGAAGCGGTGGAAGGGCTTGTGATCGGCCTCAAGGGCGCCGATGCGGCAAAAATCGTAAACGGGGTAAAGGCCCGCCTTGACGAACTTCAGCCAAGCTTGCCCGCAGGCATGAAAGTTTCGGTCTTTTATGATCGTTCCGACCTCATCTCCCGTGCGGTCGGCACGGTAGAAGATGCACTGCTGGAGGCGACCGTGCTGGTCGTGATCCTGCTGCTGCTGTTCCTGGGGGACGTGCGCGCATCGGTGATCGTGGCCCTCGCCCTGCCCATGGCGGTGCTGCTGACCTTCATCTTCATGCGCTCCATCGGGCTGACGGCAAATTTGATGAGCCTTGGCGGTCTTGCCATTGCAGTGGGCATATTGGTCGATGGCGCAGTCGTCGTCGTGGAAAATGTGGTCGAACGCCTGTCTGACAGGCAGCACGCGAAATCCGGCAAGCTGCATAATGTGTTTATCGCCACTGCCGAGGTCGCCAAGCCGGTCGCCTCTGGCCTTGCCATCATCGCGCTGGTTTTCCTGCCCTTGCTCACATTGCAGGGGCTGGAAGGCAAGCTGTTCAGCCCGGTCGCGCTGACGATCGTGCTGGCGCTGGCGGGCGCGTTGGTGCTCTCGCTCACGCTTGTGCCGGTGCTGGCCTTTTACCTGCTGAAAATAAAGCCTGAGGCCGATGGCAGTCATCACGAACCCTGGCTGATGCGCCAGATCAATCCGCGCTATGCAAGGCTGCTGGATGGTGCCTTTCTGTGCAAAAAACTGGTTTACGGCATCGCGGGCACAGCCCTTGCCATCACTGCGGTTGCCTACAGCCTCACCGGCAAGACCTTCATGCCGACGATGGATGAAGGCGCCGTAATCGTGCAGCTGACTAAACTTCCCTCGATCTCGATCGAACATAGTCTGGAAGGCGACCTCAAGGTGCAGCGAGCCTTGCTGGAACAGGTGCCCGAAGTAGAAGAAGTGATCGCCCGTGTTGGTTCTGACGAGCTTGGTCTTGATCCGATGAGCCCTAATGAAACCGACAGTTTCCTTGTCCTCAAACCGCGCGAAGAGTGGCGCGTGCGGGACAAGGAATGGCTGCTGGGCGAAATCCGCAAGGTGCTGGCCCAGTTCCCCGGTATTGAACCGGCCTATACCCAGCCCATCGAAATGCGTACATCCGAAATGCTCAGCGGTGCGCGCGGCGATCTGGCGATCAAGCTGTTCGGCCCCGATCTTGACGAACTTTCCCGGCTTGCAGGAGAAATCCAGACCCAGCTCGAAGCGGTAAAAGGGACCAGCGAGGCCATGACCGTGGCCAACGACACGGTGAATTATTTGCAGGTCGATATCGACCGCGTGGCCGCCGGGCGCGTGGGCATGCCCATCAACGACTTGCAGGATGACATGCGCGCGCAGGTGGAAGGCACCCGCGCAGGTGTGGTTGCAGATGGCGTGCGGCGCATCCCCATTGTGATCCGCGCCGATGGGGCGAACAACAAGACAGCGCAAGCCTTTGCCGACAACCTTTATCACAGTCCGTCCGGGCAACTGGTGCGCGCCAGCGATGTCGCCACTGTCACGCAGGCTGAAGGCCCGGTGAAGCTGGAGCATGAGAACGGCTCACGCTACGCCATGGTGCAAGCCTTCGTTACCGGGCGCGACCTTGTCGGCTATGTCGATGAGGTCAAGGCGCGGATCGGGAACAATGTCGATCTGCCACAGGGCTATCGCCTGGAATGGGGCGGACAGTTTGAAAACCAGCAGCGGGCCTCTGCGCGGCTGCTGACAGTGCTTCCCATCTCGATCCTGATAATCTTCGGCATTCTCTATGTCACACTGGGTTCGGTACGCGCATCGCTGCTGATCCTGCTCAATATCCCCTTCGCCATGGTGGGCGGCATGATCATGCTGGCACTTTCTGGCGAGTATCTTTCCGTCCCGGCATCGGTCGGGTTTATCGCCCTGCTCGGTATCGCTGTTCTCAACGGTCTGGTGATGGTGAGCTATTTCCGCCAGCTTCGCGAAGAGGGCGTGCCGCTGCATGAGGCCGTGCGGCAAGGAGCAAAACGCCGCCTGCGCCCGGTGCTGATGACTGCCAGTATCGCTGCATTCGGCCTTGTCCCGTTGCTGTTCGCCACCGGGCCGGGTTCGGAAATCCAGAAACCGCTGGCCATCGTGGTGATCGGCGGGCTGGTTTCAGCCACGCTGCTGACACTGGTTTTGTTGCCGATCCTGTATGAACGCTTCGGGGAGAACGCTCGTGAACGTGAAGCCGGCGACAGGGAGGAGGCTGCCCATGCGTAAGCTC
>JAGREQ010000356.1 GCA_020446465.1 Novosphingobium sp.
CAAATGCGCGATTGATGGGGAACTTTGCCCTCTTCCAGAAAGAGCACAGGTGCAGATACACGCAGGTGAACTCAAGGTCCTGGTTCCTTCATCGCATGAGTAACCCGCCACGCATGACGCAGCGGGTTTTTATGTACGGGCAACGCGAAGGAACGCGATGTCTACAAGGTATTGGCGCCTTCGCCTTCGAACTCTGCGGGATCGACGCCAAGCTTCTCAAGCTTGTCAGCGATTTCCTGCATGCGATCACCGGCCTCCGAGTTGCCGCCCATGGCGCTTTCGGTTGCTGCACGCTGCTCATCACGTGCGTTACGGTATTCCGCGATCAGATCGTTGATCTGCTCGGTTTTGTTTTTTTGTTTGTCAGCCATCGTAACCTCCGTTTGAGGTGCAAGCCTCTTACTCTGTACATTGCGATCGCATTGTTTGCGCAAGGGCGATTCCGCCCAGCGCCGCCACGATCAGCAAAGGAATGGGCCGGGCGCGAACGAGCGTGGGGACCGAGGCAAGTGCAGCAGTTGCCAACACTTTCTGGTTCTGCGCTGCTTCCCGTTTGGTTCGCTCACGCCGGTCGATACGGTTCATAAGCAGGACAGCAGCGAAAAATGCCAAGGATGTAGCCAATGCCAGGCCGGCAATCAGCCATGCAGCGGCGGCTGGCCCCAAATAGGCTGCCGCATGTATGCCCAGCGCTACTACGGCACCTGCATAAGCGGTCACCAATGCCAGAAGCGCAGCCGCATAAAGCAGGATGTTGCGTCTGGCACGGTGAGCCGCGAATCTAACATCCGTCCTAAGCATTCCTGCCAGGATTGGCAGCAGCGAATTCATGCCGACCTGCTTTAGCGCTTTGCCAGCAGGGCAAACAGGAAGCCGATGCCCGCCGCAATACCAAGGGCCTGAAGCGGCTTATCGCGAACCTGATCGCTCACAGTCGCTTCCGCGTTCTTGTAATGGGCCCGGATTGCATCGAGCGCCTGTTCGGAAGCAGCTTCTGCCTCACGTTTGGTCTCGCCGGCTTTCGCCTGCATGAGATCGACCTGGCCTGAGGCCATTGCACCAATCGTCTGGGCAAGCGCCTGGATATCATCGCGGAGCTGGCCCACCTGGTCTTCGATGGTTTCGCCGCGAACCTCGGAATGGCCGTTTGCAGTTGCTTTTGCTGTCGATGCTGAAGTTGCCATGATGCACCTCCGTGTTGGTTGGTTTCAGCATGGTCAACGCATCAGCGGTCTTTGTGTTCCGGAGTTAATTGTCGATTTCGGTACGGGGCAAAGAAAAGCGCCGGCACAAGGCCGGCGCTTCCCGTTTTTCCGTTCGTATTCATTTACTGGACGAGGACGGATTCACGATCCGTATCCCAGGCCTTCTTGGTGAAGGCGAGCTGGTCCTTGAGCTGACTTTCCGTGAAGTCCGTATGCACGGCAAGTTCGCCGTTCTCGTTCTTCATGATGCTCAACCTGGCGGGGGCAACTGCGACGGGCTTTTCGCCAAACCCGAGGAAACCGCCAACCTCGATGACAAAGGCCTCGACCTTGTCGTTCTTGTCGACGATGACGTCGCCGATCTTGCCGATGGCTTCGTCCTTCGCGCCATAAACGGTGGTGCCGATAAGCTCTTCGGCGCTCAGCCCGCTATCTGCAAAAGTCATGGCCTCGGGACGGTTCGGATCGGTCTTTTCGACATCCTCACGCGTCATTGCCGGAGCCTTCAGATCGGCCACCTCTTCCTTGACCGTATCGTTCTGGCCGGTCATGTCGCCTTCTGCGGAAGCGGTATCCTGATCTTTCTTGTTAAACTCCGCGCCGGTCTCGGCCTTATCCATCGGGGCCTTGTATTCAGGCGCTGACTCCAGTTGCTCCTTGGACGCGGCAACCACAAGCCAGGTCTCGCCATTGCGGTCGAGCCAACTGACGTTTTCGAAGTCGATGGCGACGTTCTTCTCGCCAAGGCCGAGGAAGCCGCCAACGCCAACGACGATGGCTTCTGCGGTGCCGTTCGGCGACATCACGATGTCATTCACGTCACCAACGTTTTCGGCATTCTCACCGGTGCCATTGTAGACCGGCTTGCCGATCAGCGTTGTCGCAAGAACCTGACTCTCAGAAGAGGTGAAGTACCCGTTTTCGCCAGCCATGGGCGCGGACGGGGCCTCAGTTGAGAAGACGGTATTTCCATCGTTCGGATTGGTTTTGGTTTCTGCGTAAGCACCGGTGGCCATAACGGCAACGAGTGCGGTCGATGCAAGAAGCTTGCGGAGCATGGTGGGGGTCTCCTGTCCGTGTTTGATTATGAGTTGATGCTGGCAGAATGAACCGGTCCAGCGAGTGTCTACAGCCGGATAATGCGTGGGGAGAAAGATCGTTCCTAAGCTGAGAAAAATTTTCAAAAACGTTTTATTTCAATGCGTTACAAGAAAAACAGCGCCTCGTTTGGAGAC
>JAGREQ010000357.1 GCA_020446465.1 Novosphingobium sp.
CAACATGCGCACGCTCCATTACATCAGGAGCGAGGACAAGCGCCGCCGGATCGCGCGCGAGACGATGGATATCTACGCCCCCCTGGCCGAACGCGTGGGCATGTATGAATACATGCGCGAAATGCAGTTGCTGTCCTTCGAACAGCTCGAACCCGAAGCTTATGCCACGATCACCGGCCGGCTCGCGCAGATCCGCAGCCAGGATGGCGGACAAGTCGATGCAATCGCGCTTGCCATCAAGCAGGCGCTGGCCGAAGCAGGCCTTAAAGTCGAGGTTTCCGGTCGCGAAAAACACCCCTATTCGATCTGGCGGAAAATGGCCGAACGCCACGTTACGTTCGAACAGATCACCGACATCATGGCGTTTCGCGTGCTGACCGATACGGTAGAGGACTGCTATCAGGCGCTGGGTGTGCTGCACCGGACCTGGCAAATGATTCCCGGCCGGTTCAAGGATTATATCTCCACCCCCAAGGCCAACGGCTATCGCAGCCTGCACACCGCACTGATCTACGAAAACTCGATGCGCATGGAAGTGCAGGTCCGCACCCAGCAGATGCACCGGCTTAACGAATTCGGGCTGGCGGCGCACTGGGCCTACAAGCAGGGCGATCGCCCCGACGGGCAGGTCGGCTGGGTGCGCGACCTGATTGAAATCGTCGACGCCAGCCATGATGCTGAAGAACTGCTCGAACACACCAAGCTGGCGATCTATCAGGACCGGATTTTTGCCTTCACCCCAAAAGGCGCGCTGCACCAGTTACCCAAGGGCGCGACGGCCGTGGACTTTGCCTACGCAGTCCACACCGATCTGGGCAACGCGACGGTGGGCGCGAAGATCAATGGTCGGCACATGCCACTTCGCACCCCGCTCGGAAACGGGGACGTGGTCGAAATAATAAAGAGCCGCACGTCCGAACCGCAGCTTTCCTGGCTCGGCTTTGTCGTTACCGGCAAGGCGCGGGCCGCGATCCGCCGCGCGGTTCGCGCCAAGGAACGCAAGGAAGTCAGCGCGATCGGTGAAAAGCTGCTGGATGAGATCGCCGCCCGCCTGCCCACCCGGATCGGCAAGAAAGCGATTGCCGCAGGTGTCGAGCGGTTGGGCCTGAAGGACCGCGACGATCTGTTGTACGCCATCGGTTCGGCCAAGCTGACCGACGCGCAGGTCATGGAGGCGCTGATGCCCGGCAGTGCCGAAACCCTGGCGCCGGATGCGGAAGCACCCAGGCAGGAACAGGCGATCTCGATCAAGGGCATGACACCCGGCATGGCATTCGACCTCGCCGCATGCTGCCACCCCGTTCCCGGCGACCGCATCATCGGATTGCGCAAGCCCGACAGCAAGGTCGAAGTTCACAGTATCGGATGCCTCGACCTCGCGGACGGCGTGGATGCCGACTGGCTCGACCTGTCATGGGGAGAACGTTCAACAGGCGCGGTAGGCAGGCTGCACATGGTGCTCTATAACCGGCCCGGCACACTCGCTGAAACCGCAGGGCTGTTCGCACAGGCTCGCGCCAACATCGTCAACCTGCACATGGTGCAGCGCGACGATCTGTTCCATACCTATGAGGTCGATCTCGAAGTCACCGACCTTGCCCACCTCACCCGCATCATGAGCGCCCTGCGCGCGAGCGAAGCGGTTGCCGAGGCGGAGCGCATCTGACCAGGAGCAAAGCAATGGCAGTGCATCTCATTGGCAATTCCGACCAGCAAGTAGGCCGGGTCATCGGGCTGGATCACGTCCAGCTGGCGATGCCGCACGGCGGCGAACTTGATGCGCGGGCCTTCTACAGCGGCGTGCTTGGTATGGTAGAAGTTGCCAAACCGGCGCATCTTTCGCTCAATGGCGGATGCTGGTTCGAAGGCGGCGGCGCGCGCGTGCACCTGGGTGTCGAGCAGCTTTTCGTCGCCGCGCAAAAGGCACATCCCGCGTTGCTGGTCGACGATCTGCCCGCCGTTGTCGCCCGGCTCGAAGCAGCGGGAACCCCGTTTTCCGAAGGCAAACCGCTGGAAGGGTATATTCGCGGCGACATCGCCGATCCGTTTGGCAATCGCATCGAACTGATGCAGGCGGTGCCGGCCACCGGCCTGCCCGCTCAGACGTCGACTTCGAGTGCAACCTGATCGCCCTCGACAATATCCTCCGCGCGCAGAACCGCTTTCCTGACCGGCAGCATCCAGCCCGCGCCTTTTTGCGGGAATACCGAGGTTTGCCAGATCGTGTCGCCCAGCTTGACGACGACGCGGAGCGAACCAAACCCCCTGCCCGCGCCTTCGAGCCTGCGCATCAGCGCGATCGCCGTCAGCGACTCACCCGCTTCGCCGTCGATGGTGACAAAGTGCCAGGCGCCATTGGAATTGCCGGTCCAGCGCCAGACCGGCCCCTTGTATGTGATGCGTTCATTCACCTGGCGCGGCGCACCGGCACCGGGACAT
>JAGREQ010000358.1 GCA_020446465.1 Novosphingobium sp.
AGCGCTCGCCTTCATGCGTTCAAGGTGCATTTCCAGAAAGGCGATGCCTTCTGACGGATCAAATCGCATTGTTTCAACAAGATCGAACTGGGCCGCTTTGAAATCAGGACCGGACTGGCGCACAAATTCCCCTTTCACCAGACACTCCCGCCATTCCGGCAAAACCTGTGAATCCGCAACAATGGCGGAGCCTACTGCAAGCACCGCACGGCCTTGCCGGTTTTCAACCGGGGAAAGGCGCATGGTCCGGATTGCCACATTGAACGCCGCACTGCCAGCGCGACTTTTACCGTCCGGCGCTTCGATCCGCCCGATGGCCCCGCAATAAGGCCCGCGCGCATCACGCTCAACCTCGGCAATAAGCTCCATCGCCCGGATTTTCGGTGCGCCGGTAATCGACCCGCAGGGAAACAGCGCGCCCAACACATCGAATATGTTTGCCTCTGCCCTGAGGCGCGCCTGCACGGTCGATACCATTTGATGCACAGTCGGATATGTTTCGACCGCAAAAGGGCGCTCCACGCTGACGCTGCCGGGTTCAGCCACGCGGGACAGGTCGTTTCGCATCAGGTCCACGATCATGAGATTTTCAGCGCGATCCTTTTCCGAACGTGCCAGTTCTTCGGCCAGCGCCCGGTCTTCCTGCGGGTTGCGCCCCCGTGGCCGGGTGCCTTTCATCGGTTTCACCCGCGCTGATCCATCGGCCAATGACACGAATAATTCGGGCGAATGACAAAGCAGCCAGTGCGACCCGTCAAAGACCACGCCTCCATAGCCCGCCGAAGCAGAGGGGCGCAGCGCAGCATATATCGCCAGCGGATCACCACGATACGATCCCGCCAGCGGGAACGTCAGATTGGCTTGATAAATATCGCCGTCATGGATTGCCTGCTGCAACCGTTCGAAAGCCGCCCGGTAAGCACCGGGCGAGATTTGCGGGGACAGCGGCCCGACACGCGCCGGGCCAGCTCCGTCGCCATGGGTCGTCAGCCAGGCGGGCACCTGGTCGGCGGGAATTGTCTCAAAATCGGCAAACAGCCCGAACCAGACGAGCGGCCCTGCCGCCCCGCAACGCGCTGCTGCAAGGGGCGCCAGCCGATCTTCCAACGCCAGCCCGGCTTCATACCCGATATAGCCCGCCAGCGTTCCGCCCCCCTCTGCAAGAGCACGCTCCGCCTCTGCCAGAACCGGGGCAACCTCTTCGGGCCTGCGCGCCACGAAAACCTGCAAGGGTGCACGGTACAGGCGCGCATCGCTCGCACCGTTTGCGCGTGCATCATCAAGCAGGACAAAGGGTTCGCTTCGGGCCATCGCACGTCCCTTAATGGCTTGGGCGAGCGTGTCGAGCAGCTTGACCGCGTGCCGGCACATCGCCAGACAATCAACCCGATGCACTCACTGACGGGAAAACACACGTTATGGGCGAAATCTTCCTTGGCCTTGCTGATAATGGTGAACGACAAGTTCTTAATCTTGGACGCGCGAACAGACATGGGCTGATCGCGGGCGCAACCGGCACGGGCAAGACCGTGACGTTGCAAGGCCTTGCGGAGAGTTTTTCAGCCGATGGCGTGCCTGTGTTCCTGGCCGATGTGAAAGGCGACCTGTCGGGCATTTCCATGCCGGGATCGCCCACTTTCAAACATGCCGACAGTCTGGAAGCACGGGCAAAGGAACTGGGCATGGATGACTATGCCTATTCCGATAACCCGGCAGTGTTCTGGGATCTCTACGGCGAACAGGGCCACCCGATCCGCACGACCATTTCCGAAATGGGGCCGCTGCTGCTCTCTCGCCTGCTCGATCTCAACGATACGCAGGAAGGTGTGCTCAACATCGTTTTCCGGTTTGCCGACGATCAGGGGTTGCTGCTGCTCGATCTTGCCGACCTGCAATCGATGTTGGCCCACACGGCTGAACATGCCAGCGAACTTTCAGCGAAATACGGCAATGTTTCCAAAGCCAGCGTCGGGGCAATCCAGCGCCAGTTGCTCGCTTTTGAAAGTCAGGGGGCGGACAAGTTTTTTGGCGAGCCAGCGCTTGAAATCAACGACTTCCTGACCTGCGACGCCAAAGGGCGCGGCTATATAAACGTGCTCGCCGCCGACAAGCTGATGCGCAGTCCCAAGCTCTACGCCACGTTCCTGTTGTGGTTGATGGCAGAGCTGTTTGAAGTCATGCCAGAAGTCGGTGACCCCGAAAAACCCAGGCTGGTGTTCTTTTTCGACGAAGCGCACCTCTTGTTCGACGATGCGCCCAAGGCCCTGCAGGACAAGGTGGAGCAAGTCGTGCGCCTGATCCGATCCAAAGGTGTTGGCGTCTATTTCGTCACCCAGAACCCGGTCGATATTCCCGAAGACGTGGCGGGCCAACTGGGCAACCGGGTGCAACATGCGCTGCGCGCCTTCACGCCCAAGGACAAGAAGG
>JAGREQ010000035.1 GCA_020446465.1 Novosphingobium sp.
GGCTTTCGGCAAGCGGTGCAACCCGCTTGGCCAGTGCTTCGCCCTGATAGGAAAAGGCAAGTTCTGCACCCTGTTCGTGCAGCTTTTGCGCAATCCCCCAGGCAAGGGATTTGTCGTTGGCCAACCCCATGATGAGGCCACGCTTGCCTGCCATCAAACCGCTCATTGCGAAGTATCTCCCTCGTTCATACCATGCTGAACCGCGCCCGGTGTTTCTGCCACTAACGTTTCCGTGCTGTTTCGCAAGGCGGTCTCCTCTGGCGTTTCGGCCAATGCTGCATTCAGTTCGGCACCAATCACCATTCCTAAGCCGACCAGCCAGAAAAAGAAAAGTGCGATCATCATTCCGGCAAGGCTGCCATAAGTCAGGTTATAGGCAAAAACACTTCGCATCAGCGGCGGCAGAAGCCCGGCAGCCGCCAGCCACCAGAGCGTGACCAGTAAGGCGCCGGGCCATTTGGGATAGCGCCGTGCGCGATAGCGGGCAGGCGTAAGTGTCAGAAAAATCATATAGATAGAGCCGAACAGGCCAATCGCGGGGACAATGCGCGTGAGCGAAAGGCTGCTGGCAAAATCGTTGAATTGGGGCAGCCACGCCGCAATCATTTCCTGCGCCATGCCGATCAGCACTTGCGCGATGAGCGAGAACATCAGCAGGATGACCGCGGCAATGATAATCCCGCCGGAAATCAGGCGGTAACGCCAGAAACTGAGCGTGGCCGGCGTGCCATAGGCTCTTCGCAACAGGTCGCGGATCGTTTCCACAAGGCTGCTGACTGTCCACAGTCCGGCAAGCGCGCCGACCCATAAAAGCCAGCCCGTGCGCATTTCGATGACATTGCGCGCGACTGGGGCGATGACTTTGGCAACCACGGGCGGGAGGGCATAGACCACCGCATTGATGGCAGCGGCGCGTTCGCTTTCCTCCCCGATCAGGGAAAAGGCTGCTGCGCCCAGAATAAAAAACGGAAAGATCGCCAGCATGGACATATAGGCCATGTTGCCAGCATGGACGAAACCATCGTGCCATGCGCCCGTTACCACCCGCCGCATGATTTCCATGGCGCGCGCGCCAAGGCCGACTTCGCGCAGCTCCTGTTCCGCAAGCCCTTCGATAAAGTGCACAGCCTGCTGGCGGCGGCCTTCGGGTGTGAGATCGGGTGCGGCAGGCCCCGATTCGTGCGTGCCTTCGGTGTAGAGGGGGGGCTGCCGCTTCACGCCCGCATCATAAGCCGAACTTGCTGCGGATGTTGCGCTGGTCCGTCCATCCTTCCAGCCGTTTGGCGAGATCCGCGTCGTCTGTTGGCAAATCGATTTCCAGCGTGATGAGCTGGTCGCCGCGCGTTCCGTTCTTGCGGGTGAATCCCTTGCCCTTGAGCCGCAGGGTCTTGCCCGAACCACTGCCCGGCGCGACAGTCAGCATCACGGTGCCTTCCACCGTCGGCACCTTGATTTTCGTGCCGCTGACAGCCTCATCCAGCGTGATTGGCACATCAAGGCGGACGTCATCGCCGTCACGGCGGAAAAAGGCATGTGGCTGCACCTCGATCGTCACGAGCGCGTCGCCCGTGCCGCCGGGGCCTTGCTCACCCTTGCCTTTCAGCCGCATCTGCGTGCCGTCTTCGACACCGGCAGGCAGCTTCAGGTCGATGGACTTGCCATCAGCGAGAGTGATGCGCTGATCGGCGCGCGTGGCGGCATCGGTAAAGGAAACCTTGAGCCGATATTGCACGTTGGCGCCACGTGGCTGCGGTCTTGGCCCGCCTGCGCCGCCGAATCCTCCACCAAAGCCGCCGCCTGCTCCGCCCGGCCTGCGCCGCCCACCGCCGAATATCCCGCCAAACAATTCGCCAAGGTCGACTTCCTCACCGCCGCCAAAGCCGCCAGAAGAGTATGCCCGGCCCTGTCCGCCGCCGAAACCGCCGCCGCCAAAGCCACCTTGCCCGAACGGCATCGTGGGGTTGCCGTCTGCGTCGATCTCTCCACGGTCGAACTGGCCGCGCTTTTCCTTGTCAGACAGCAGGTCATAGGCGCGGGTCACGTCGGAGAAACGCTCCGCCGCCCTGGGGTTGTCCTTGTTTCTGTCGGGATGAAGTTCCTTGGCCAGCTTGCGATAGGCGGACTTGATGTCCTTCTCGCTGGCATTGCGGTCAACACCCAGTGTCGCGTAAGGATTGGCCATGGCCCCTAGCTAGGGTGCGCTGCGGCTGCGCGCAAGCGGTGCCTTTCGCTTTGATGCACAAACGCCTAGAGAGCCGGAAAATGTCGCACCATGGCAACAGCAGGACAGGAACGGTAAGTGTCAGACGTGAAAGCAGCAGATGATGCAATTCCCCACAGCGATCCCATGGCGCTGTTCGACGCCTGGTATGCCGAGGCGCGGCAGGCTGAACCCAACGACAGCAATGCCATGGCGGTGGCCACGGCAACGCCGGGTGGCGCGCCATCGGTGCGGATGGTTCTGCTGAAAGGTCATGGGCCGGATGGTTTCGTTTTCTACACCAACGGGCACAGTCGCAAAGGCGGCGAACTGGCAGCCAATCCGCAGGTAGCCTTGCTTTTCCACTGGAAATCGCTGCGCCGCCAGATTCGCATCGAAGGGCCCGTCACGCCGGTCACTCCTGCCGAGGCAGACGCCTATTTTGCCAGTCGTCATCGCGATTCGCAACTTGGTGCAGTGGCTTCTGACCAGTCCGCCCCGCTCGATTCGCGAAAGACCTTTCTTGCGCGTTACGAAGAAGCGAAGGCCCGTTTCGACGGCGGCGACGTGGAACGGCCCGCGCACTGGGGCGGCTATCGCGTCACGCCATCTGCTATCGAGTTCTGGCAGGATCGGTCACATCGCCTGCATGAACGCCGGCGCTTCACCCGCAACGAAGGGGGCGGCTGGGACAGCACGCTGCTTTTCCCGTGAGCGGGATAAACAAGGGCGCGCGCCTTAACCTCAGCGCGGCAGTTGCCAGCATTTCCGTCGCCGTCATCCTGTCGGTGGCGAAAGGCTGGGCGACGTGGACGACCGGTTCAACGGCCATGCTGGGCAGCCTTGCCGATACGTTGCTGGACCTTGTGGCGAGTGTAACAACTCTGGTTGGCGTTTATGTTGCAGCACAGCCAGCCGATGAAGATCACCGTTTCGGGCATGGCAAGGCAGAGGCGCTGGCGGCGATCTTTCAGGTAATGCTGATTGCGATTTCGGCCTTTTCGATATTTACGCGGGCAGCGAACCAGCTGGCCGAAGGGGCGCGACCAACCGGGGCTGAAGACGGAATTGCGGTATCCACGCTTGCGCTGGTGCTGACCCTGGCCTTGCTGGCATGGCAGCGCCACGTTCTGCGCCGCACGGGCAGTCTCGCCATTTCAACCGACCATTTGCATTACAAGTCGGATTTGCTGCTGAACCTTGCGGTTATTCTCGCACTGGTTCTCGATCGTTTTGCTAACCTTCCCTGGGCGGATGCGACATTTGGCATGGGGATTGCGTTGTGGCTTGCCTGGGGGGCGCGCAAAGCCTCGCTCGAAGCCATTGATCACCTGATGGACCGTGAATGGCCGGAGGAAAAAAAGGAAGCCTTCCTCGCTATTCTGGCGCAAATTCAGGAAATTTCAGGTGTTCATGATTTCCGCACACGCACGGCTGGCAACAAGGATTTCGTCCAGTTCCATGTCTGGCTCGACGGGACCATGACAGTGCGCGCCGCCCATAATGTCATGGACAAGATCGAAGCGCGCCTGAAAAAGGATTTCCCCGATGTGGAAATGCTCATTCATCCCGACCCTGAAGGGCACATCGATTCAGGCCTCGCCCGCCCGAACGTTCTGGAAGGCAACGGGTGATTTGACCGTCCAGGACAACCTGCCTCAGCTTTCAGGATAAAGCGCGAAAATCGCCGCCAGTTTACGCCGTAATGCCGGTTCGTCCTCGGCGCGGGTATTGCCAAGCCGCACGACGGTGAGCTTTTGCCGCGGTGAGACGATGACGAACTGCCCCAGCCTGCCAATCGCGGCAAAGGCGCTGGCTGGCCCCTGGCTGGCGAAAAGGACATCCCTGTCCGTACCGGATGGACGGTTCAGCCACAGTTGCACGCCATAATCGGGCGCGCGTGGGCTGGGGTGTCGCATCAGTTCCACCCATTTGCGCGGCACGACCTGGGCACCTTTCACGCTGCCGCCATGGCGCAGGAACTCACCCAGCCGCGCCCAGTCCCGCGCGGTGGCGGAGATCATCGCCCCGCCAATCATCGTGCCGGCCGCATCGAACTCGGCAATCATTGAGTGCAAGCCCAAAGGCGCGAACAACCGGGCCTGCATGAACTCGGCCATGGTCTTCTGGCGTGCGGTTGCATTTTCGCTCTGCGTCAGGGTGCGGGTCGCAATATCGGCCAGAATCGTCCCCGTTGCAGTTGAATAGCGGAACACCCGGCCCGGTTCGTCGGCAAGCGGCTCGGCCTCTGCCTGACGCGCCATGTCGTCCCGCCCATCGAGCAGGAGCAGGCGGGCAGCGTCAGATTTGTAGGCCGGTTCGGCGCTTTCAGTGTGGCGCAGACCGGATCGCATTTGCAGCAGTTGCCGTAGCGTGATGTCGCCCCGCGCATCGCCGGAGCGCCGCCATTTGGGGATCGGGGGGGATCGGTCGAGATGCAAACGGCCATCTGCCACCAACATTCCGATTGCCAGCGCGGTTACGGTTTTGGCCATCGACCAGCCTTGCAGCCGGGTCGTTTTTTCAATGCCGTCGCCATAGCGTTCGGCAACGATTTCACCCGCGTGCATCACGACGACAGCATCGGTCGCCCCGATGCCCTCATCCGTGAACAATTCGTCGATGGCGCGGGCGAGCTTTTCCTGCGACGTCCCCGGATCGGCTTTGACTGCAGCGCGTGCAGCCTCGCTCAAAGGAGGCGGGCCATCCGATTCGGCCTGTCCGCAACTCGCCAGAAGCAAGGCGGGCGCAAGCAAGAGGGCTGGCCGGAGCGCAAGGTGAACGATATGGGAGGGCAGCCGTTTCATCGCGGCGCTTCTTTTCCGCAAGCGAGGGACAATGGCAACCGCGAAGAAACCATCAGGCGCGAAGAAACGATCAGGGCGACGGAAATGGTCGCTGCGCGCGGCGCTGGTTGTCGGGCTGGTGCTTGTCGCAGCGATTGTGGCGGTTGTTTACGGGCGGCCCATTCAACGCGAAGCGGCGCTGGCAGCCGCATACAGCGCGCGGGTGGGATGTTCGTGCCGCTTTGTTTCGGGGCGCCCGCTGGGTGAATGCCGCGCCGCGCTCGACGTGGAAGATGGCTCATCATTCGTGATGTTGAGCGAGGATGAAGATGATCGCAGCGTAACAGCCCGTGTGCCGGTGCTTGCCAGTGATCGCGCGACTTACAGGCCCGGCTGGGGCTGCATTCTCGATAGGTATAATGATTGATTGGCGCTAAAACATTTCGAGAAAAAGGTGATCGACTTTTTCGGCTAGTGTGGTGGATTTGAAATTCGCCTCACCATTCGGCAAGTGCGGAACGAACTTCAGATTCGGGTCACTAGGAAATGCGATAAATCAAAATCTTATGGCGTTTCGTCCGATTCAACCTTTTCACGAAACGCTATAGTCGATTCGATCCATCCCCCGCCGACAACCCTCTCGCCTGCATAGATCACGGCAGCTTGCCCCGGCGCGACGCCATATTCGCCTTGCGCGAAATGCAAGGTCACGCTTGCGCCATTGCCCGGCGTGCCTTCGATCGTCACCGGCACGGGTTTTGCCAGCGATCGGACCTTGGCTGTCAGGTCCACGTCCGGTCCGGGCATTGCGCCAATGCGGTTGGTTTCCGAGACCAGAGCCGATTCGACGGCCAGCATCGCGCGCGGTCCGACGAGCACTTGCGCTTTGTCGGCATCGAGGCCGACGACATAGAGCGGTTCGGCCTGCCCGCCGATTTCCAGCCCGCGCCGCTGCCCCACTGTAAAGTGGATGACGCCTTCGTGCTGGCCAAGCACTTCACCCGTGGCGGCGTGGACGATTGCGCCGGGTTTTACACCTTCGGGCCGGACTTGCCGGACGATTCGGGCATAGTCTCCGTCGGGAACGAAGCAAATATCCTGACTGTCGGGCTTTGCAGCGACGACCAGTCCTGCCCCCCCCGCGATTTCGCGCACGTCCTGTTTGGGCAGGCCGCCTAGCGGAAAACGCAGGAAAGCGAGTTGTTCGTCCGTCGTGCCGTAGAGAAAATAGCTCTGGTCGCGGGCAGGATCGAGCGCCCTGTGAAGTTCCGGCCCGGCGTCGGTGGCGATTCGCCGGACATAATGCCCGGTGGCGAGGCAATCGGCACCCAGTTCGCGCGCCATGTGCAGCAAATCCGTGAACTTTGGCCCCATGTTGCAACGGATGCAGGGGATCGGCGTGCGGCCTGCCAGATATTCATCCGCAAAGCGTTCCACCACGTCTTCCCGGAAAGAACTTTCATGATCGAAGACGTAATGCGCGATTCCCAGCCGGTCAGCCACCTTACGCGCATCGCGAATGTCATCGCCCGCGCAACAGGCGCCCTTGCGCCCGGTTGCTTCTCCGTAATCATAAAGCTGGAGCGTGATGCCAATAACTTCCGCGCCGCTTGCCGCTGCGAGTGCCGCCACGACCGAACTGTCGACTCCGCCAGACATCGCCACGACGATCCGGCATTCGGAGGCGGGGCGCGGCAAATCGAACAACGCTGCCGCCGCAGCCGAATTATTGGCCAGGGGCAAAAGATTGCTGCCAGAGAGAGTGGAAAGCGCGGTCATGCGCGGCCCATACACCTTGCAGGCGCGTGTCGCAAAGGCAGTTCCGCACTGGCCACCCGACATTCCTAACGCAAGGTAAAGCCGTGGTTTACGGGTTCTTGAATATCTTGTGCGTATCAGGGCGTCATGTTCGAGGAGAAAATCACTCCGCCCGGTCGTTTCGGTCAAGGCCCGAAGGACATCGATGGCGAACCATTGCGGCCTCTCACCTGGCATGAGGTGCGCGCACGGCTGGATGCAGCGCGCGATCTGCGGCGTGAAACGGCACGCATGAAAGAATCGTCGTCTGCCAGCTTTGCAGCCAGCGCGGCGTTGCGGCTGCGCGATTACGCGCAGCGCATACCTGGCGTTAACCTTGATGGTTTAGGTAATTGCAAAGACGAGCAGGGCACGAATGGGGTCGCAACCCAATCCACGCACATGAAACACACTCCGGGCGACCGAGGACAGGATGATTGAGAACCAGAAAATCCGGCCTGCACAGGTCATCGGCCCGCTTGGCGAGCCACTCACGCTTGAAAATCTGCCTTCCCCCAACACCCGGCGCTGGGTCGTGCGGCGCAAGGCAGAGGTCGTGGCGGCCGTCAATGGCGGCTTGCTGACGATTGACGAAGTGCTGGAACGCTACAGCCTGACCCTGGAAGAGTTTGCATCGTGGCAACGCGCGGTGGATCGTTCGGGCATGCAGGGCCTGCGGGTGACACGCATCCAGCATTACCGCGATCTTTATGAGCGTCAGCTGAAATACTGATCCAGCATCGCACAAACAGAACATTGGGGGGAGTCGGCACGTCCGGCTCCCCTTTTTCGTATGTGCAGATGTGTGCCCCAGTCACGCTTTCCCGGAACCTTATGGCTATCAGGACATTGTTGGAACGTCGCCTGGAAGCGACTGACAACAAATATGGGCAGTGTGCAGGAGGAGAGTTTCCTATGGGTTGGATTATCGCACTTATCGTCGGCGGAATCGCCGGCTGGCTGGCCAGCATGGTCATGAACCGTGATGCCTCGATGGGAATTTTCTGGAACATCGTGGTCGGCTGCGTTGGTTCTGTCGTCGGCAACGCGCTGGCAGGCCCGCTTCTGGGCATTGGCGGCTCGGTGCAGGAATTTTCACTTATGGGCCTGGTTATCGCTGTCGTTGGGGCGATTGTCCTGCTTGGCATTGTCAACCTTATCCAGCGCGGGCGGGTCCGCTAACTCACATACCCGTCGTTCGACGATTGGCGGGGAGATAGCGGATTTCAAAGGTGCGTCCCATTGATCGGGGCGCACCTTTTTGCGGTTTTTGACGGTAATGGCTGATATATGACAGGGGGCGGGGCACTTCGTAATTGCGCCGTCTGATCCAGATGTCTATGTCCGGGCCGGACGTTGCTCCGCCCGATTTTGCGCTGGTTCGTGGGCACCGGGATTATGCCTCAGCATGAATTATGAAACACCCGTTGAAGAAGACGCACGCGGCATCATAAACCGCGCGCATGGCGTGGTGCCCGAATGGGCGCGAAGGAAAGCGGTTCTTGTCACCGTTATTATCCTTCTTGCCATCGGTCTTGTCGCCTGGTTTGCCCGTTCCGGCAGCGGCGTGGACGAAGACGGCGCGACATCGCAACTGCCTGTTGTGACTGTCGTCCACCCCGTCGCCCGGACTATTGTTGGCGAGATAGAGGCAACCGGCACGCTCGCTGCACGGCGTGAAATGCCTGTCGGCTCCGTGGGTGAAGGGGGGCGCGTAGTTTCCGTTCCCGTTGAACCGGGGCAATGGGTGAAACAGGGGCAGGTGCTGGCGGTTATTGATCGTTCGGTGCAATCGCAGCAGATCGCCGGGCAAGCCGCGCAAGTCGATGCGGCAAAAGCAGACGCCGCTCTGGCGCAGGCCAATCTTGATCGCGGACTTCAACTTGTGGAGCGCGGCTTCATCAGCAAGGCGAACATTGACCAGTTGCGCGCCACCCGCGATGCAGCGGTCGCACGTGTGCGCACCGCGCGGGCTATGCTGGGTGAATTGCAGGCCCGTACGGCAAGGCTGGATATCCGGGCGCCGGCAGCCGGGCTGCTGCTGACCCGCGATGTGGAGCCGGGCCAAGTCGTTGGCGGCGGTTCTGCCGTGCTGTTCAGCATTGCCCGCGATGGTGAACTGGAACTGCTTGCAAAAGTTGGTGAAGAAGACCTCGCCCGCCTTTCCGTGGGGGAGATTGCACAAGTCCGCCCGGTCGGCGCGGACAAGACTTATACGGGCCAGATATGGCAGCTTTCCCCGGTGATCGACCAGCAGAGCAGACAGGGAACGGCGCGCATTGCCCTTGCCTATGCGCCGGGTTTGAGACCCGGCGGGTTTGCAAGCGCGACGATCCGCGCGGGCGCAGTGGTTGCGCCGATTCTGCCAGAATCCGCTGTCATGCATGATGCTGCCGGAGCCTATGTCTATGTCGTCGGCAAAGACGGCAAAGTGGTGCGCCGGGCGGTAAAAACCGGCATTGTCACGGATGAAGGCATTGCGATTACCGGCGGTTTGGACGCGAGCGAGCAGGTTGTCCTGCGGGCCGGTGGTTTTCTGTCGGAAGGCGACATGGTCAAGCCGAACCTCGCCCCCGGCCCCACCAAACCAGAAGGGAGCTGAGCGAAGGCATGGATCTTCGCAATATCTCTGCCTGGTCGATCCGCAACCCCGTCGTCCCGATCATGTTCTTCATCGGCCTGATGGTGGCGGGCGCTGTTTCGTTCATGCGGATGGATGTGAACGATTCGCCCGACATCGATTTCCCGCTGGTGAGTGTATCGGTTTCGCAGCCCGGTGCAGCGCCATCTGAAATCACCACCCAGATTACCGAGAAGGTCGAAGCGGCAGTGCGCTCCATCAGCGGCGTGGATGAAATTTTCTCCACCGCCAGCGAAGGCAACAGCACCACGGCAGTCCAGTTCGTCATCGGCACCGATTCCAACGATGCCGTCAACGAAGTCAAAAACGCTGTCGATCAGATCCGCGGGGATTTGCCTGACGGCATTCTGGAGCCGCGCGTCAGCAAGAACATGGTCGGCGGCAACGGTCCGATTGGCATGTTCGCCGTCAGCGCCGATGACATGACGATGGAACAGCTTAGCTGGTTCGTGGATGACACCGTGTCCCGCCGCTTGCTGGGTATAACCGGCATGGCGGCGGTCAGCCGATCGGGCGGGGTCGATCGTGAAATCCGGGTCATTCTTGATCCCGCGCGGATGCAGTCGCTGGGCGTTACAGCGGCGCAGATCAACACAGTCCTGCGGCAGGTCAACGTCGATGCGGCAGGCGGGCAAGCGGAAATCGCCGGATCGCGCCAGTCCGTGCGCGTGCTGGGCAATGCGCAGGATGCCTTTGCCTTGTCGCAGACGCAAATCAGCCTGAGCGGGGGGCGCAGTGTTCGTCTGGGCGATGTGGCGCGCGTGGTGGATGGCAGTTCGGAACAGACCTCCATTGCCAAGATCAACGGCAGGCAAGTCGTCACCTTCGGTATTGAGCGGGCCAAGGGCGCGTCGGACGTGACCGTTTTCGATGGGGCGGACGCTGAAATCCGCAAGATCGAGGCGGAAAACCCCGGCGTTCACTTCACCTTGCTATATACCTCTGTCGATTACACCCGCGCACAATATGCCAGTTCCATGGAAGCGATGATCGAAGGCGCGGTACTTGCGATCATCGTCGTATTCGTCTTCCTGCGAGACTGGCGCGCCACCATCATCAGCGCGATTGCCATTCCGCTGTCCGCCATTCCGACATTCTGGTTCATGGACCTGATGGGGTTTTCGCTGAACTCTCTGTCGTTGCTCGCGCTCAGCCTCGTTGCCGGGATTCTGGTCGATGACGCGATTGTCGAGATCGAAAATATCGTGCGCCACATGCGCATGGGGAAAACCGCCTATCAGGCCGCGATTGATGCCGCCGACGAAATCGGCCTGGCGGTTGTCGCCACCACATTTTCCATTGTCGCTGTGTTCCTGCCGGTTGCCCTGATGCCGGGCATATCGGGGCAGTTCTTCAAGAACTTTGGCTTTACAGTGGTTTTTGCAGTGCTGATGAGCCTGGCCGTGGCGCGCACGATCACGCCCATGATCGCAGCCTATGCCCTGCGCGCGCAGGGCGCGGCAAGCCACGGCGAAGGGCGCATGATGGACCTTTACATGCGGATTCTCGCCTTCACCCTTGCCCGCAGTGCCATGCCCGAAGGCCACTCGCGCGAAGGGGTCTGGGGGCGAATTCGCTATCGATTGCGCGACCACCGGCTGTGGGCATTTGGCACTGGGATTGCGGCTCTGGGTGCAACGGTGCTGCTGCTGATGGTTTTGCCAACCCAGTTCCAGCCGCATACCGACCTTAACAATGCCCGCGTCAATATCGAACTCGTCCCCGGCACGCCGATAGAGGAAACTGAAAAAGTTGCGGCCAGTGTGACAGCGTTGATTTCGGCCCAGCCGGAGGTTGAACGCGTGATGGAACGTGTGCGCGAAGGATCAGCGACGCTTTTCATCACGCTCAGGAAAGATCGGGCGATAACCAACCAGCAGTTCCAGCAGCGGCTCAATCAGGAACTGCGCAACGTGCCCGATGCGCGCGCCAGCTTTCAGGCACCGGAATCGGGGACCGGGAGCGGCCGCGACCTTACCGTTATGTTGACCGGGTCGGACACGGTCCTGCTGGAAAAGACTGCCCGAACGCTGGTGGCACAGATGCGCGCGGTGGAAGGCGTCGTTGCGCCGCGGCTTGATGCCGACCTCAAGCGGCCGGAGCTTATCATTGCGCCCCGGTTCGATCTGGCGGCGCAGCTTGGTGTGACAACCTCCGCCTTGAGCCAGACGATCCGGGTTGCGACGCTGGGCGAGATTGATCGCAATGCCGCGAAGTTTTCGCTGACAGACAG
>JAGREQ010000359.1 GCA_020446465.1 Novosphingobium sp.
TCGCCGAGCGCATATTGGCGCGCAGCCCGAAAACGGTCGGCGTGCACCGCCTCGCGATGAAAGCCAACTCCGACAATTTCCGCTCGTCGAGCATTCTTGGCGTCATGCAGCGGCTCATTCAGCGCGGCATCGAAGTGCTCATCTACGAGCCAACGCTTGAGGCTGATGAATTCGGCGGCGCCGTGGTTGAACGCGATCTTGCCTGTTTCAAGCGCCAATCGGACGTGATCATTTGCAATCGCCTGGTTAGGGAACTCGACGACGTGCGGGACAAGGTCTACACACGCGACCTGTTCGGCGTGGACTGACTTTCAATCCACGGGCTTAAAAGCCAGGAACTGCTAGCGTCTCATATGTGCCGTGTACCGGGATATTGTCGGTGATGACCGCTTGATCGCCGGACGGAGCCGCGACCAAACCTCCTAATCCGCCGCCGAGCGAATGGCCTGTGAGGCAGGCGCCACTCGACACACCACTCAGCGCATCGCTACCGGTGACGGATTTGAAGAAATCGAGAGCCAGGATTTTCGCCCAGCGCCTTATCTCGCACCGCCGGTGCGAGCTACGACTATCCCGTATGACGCAGGGGGCATGCGAGGCGCAGCATTCAGGCCGAAGCGCCTTCAGCCGAACGACGGCTATTTCACGAGCCTAATGGCTGGTTTGAAGCCGGCGCTGAAGCTATTTGGCACCAGTTCGGTCGCTGCGCGGTTTCCAGACCTCTTCTATTACCGAGTCAATTTGATCGGCGGTTAGAAACTCATCCCTGCTGTTGATGTCGGTCGTAGCCGCCTCGCGCAGCTGCTCTGAGTCGTAGGAAGAAAAGAACTGCGTGTGCGAGGTGGCGATAGAGCCAGCCACAATGCCCTGCGCTGTTTGCGAAGGCAGGCCTTCATGCCGGAGACCGACGGCTACCGTGACAGGGTCCAAGGGCAGATAAACCTCGTTCCAATCGATACCACCGGCAATTGTAGCGAAAACATCGCCCGAAGAAATGACAGAAAACACACCTGAGTCACCGATAACAAATTTAGGTTCGTCATTCGTCACAATGACCCATCGATGCGGTCGGACCTTATCCGGGCACTTTCCTCCATCATCTAGGAACTTCTTGAGACTGTCATTGTGCGCATCATCAATGACATTCGTTCGTTGAAATACGGATGAGAGGGTCGACAATCCTTGTCGAAGCTCATGCTCAGCGCGGCCAGATCGCAGATACTTCTTCGCTTCAGCTTTCTTCTGGCGGCGTTGCCATCGTGGCAAACCTGCTACCTTCTCCTCGAATGCCTCCCAATATCGGTCCTCAAAGGCAGACGTGTTTGTACCTTTGACCAGCGTGTCCGTTGCGAGGTCGAAAAAGCCTCGAAGCCTCTCACGCAATGCCTTAGTGCGAAACGAGAGCATCCAAACTAGGTCACCAAGCATTTCGCCGTTCCTGATGCTTACAGACCTATGGCGTATCGCCTCAGCGATGGCAGTTCCACATCGACTTTCAAAGCGGCCAAATGCGTTTTCCAGTTCGTCATCGTCGCGACCGTAGAAGTAGTCTTCCGAAGCCACTCGCTTAGTGTTTTCCGGATGAGGGGGTGTAGCCTTCTCGTAAACCCAAACGGTATTCTTGGTATGGCCCTTCGGTGGGCTTGGAATCCGAAAGAGATTTAGCTGAGCCCTAGTCAGAAAGTGGTTGTTGATCTTCTCTTTCGACACCGCGCAGCCCTCCTGCGACTCGCAAAAGGCCGCAATATATCAAAGCAGTGCACAATCGCCGCCGCTAGCGTGCAGGGGCGGCGCTGTGTTGATAGCGCGCCGGCTCAAAGCCGCCGGCGTCACGCCGCTGGCATCGCTCGAAGATCCGGCGATGAAGGACAGGCACCTGCGCGACATCTGCCTGTCATGGCTGCCGCTCGCCGGTGCCGACAAATGGGAAGTCGCCGGCTTCTCCGGCCATGCATTCGGCCAGAAGGACCGGTGTTGAAATACTATGTCGCCATCCTGCCGGAGTGCGCCAGGCGCGGCATGGTCAAGCTCGAGACGTGGTACGCGGCACAGCTCGCCGCGATCGGCAAGGAGGCCAGCAATTAGCGGTCTTCCAGATCCCCGATCCTGAGTTTCAATCGGTGCATTTCCGTTTCCGCGTCTGCCAGCTTTCCATCCATATCAGCCAGATCGTACTCGGCTTGCGAGACGCGCGCGATAAGCCGTCTAATTTCAGCCGACTGCGCATCGATAACCTCTGCATGCTGGTTTATGAGCTTGCTCTGCTCGTTGTGCAGGCAGACCAGGTAATCGAGCGATGTCTGCAGATCGTAGCCCGACACGCACAAAGCCGACGCCGGTGTACTGGCAATCACCGCGAAGAACAGGACAGGAAGCCGCATTTTGTACCTCGCTCGCTGGCTACCGGAGAACACCTCGAGAACAGCC
>JAGREQ010000360.1 GCA_020446465.1 Novosphingobium sp.
AACAGCGCTCGATAAGCCGCCTGACGTTCCGCTCGCGTCGCGCCCAGGCGGCGATATTCGTCGTGCGGGCAGAGCGTTTCGTCGACGGCGCCTTGGGCATTGGCACTGTAGCTCGACCAGCGATACTCGCCAGGGTGATCGACCATTCCCGCCCGCACCGGGTTGAGTTCGATGTACCGGTAGCAGGTCAGCAAATACGCTTCACTCTGGACCAGGCTGGCCTTGAATCGTCCTTCCCACAAAGTCCCGCTACGCCCGTATTCCGTGTTGACGTAGCGCACGTAGCGCCGCCCAACCGATTGCATGACCTCGGACAGGGCATTGTCCCGGTCCGGCGTCATCAGCAAGTGGACATGGTTGGTCATCAACACGTATGCGTGGATGCGGCCACCGAACTTGTCGGCCGCGGTTCGCAAGGCATCGAGGTAATAGAGATAGTCGGCTTCGGCAAAGAAGCAGGCCTGGCGATTGTTCCCGCGCTGGACGACATGCTGGGGTACGCCAGGCAAATGAAATCGTGGTTTCCGTGGCATCGTCTTCCCTGACAATTCGCCTCATGGTCGCGCCATGTTAACGGAAATTGATTACTGGCCCAGAAATCGCGCCACATTAGCGAAAATTGTTCTCTGACCCGGAAATCGTTCTCTGACCCGGAAATCCCTATCCCGGATATCCCGGGGTACCGTCGGCGCTACACTAAAGTAGGGTTTTGAGTATTCCAGGAGATGCAACATGCATTTCGGAAAGCAACAGGGATGCGATGGATACTGTGATATCCGATAGCGAGACACAGCAACCCACCATCGACGGCAGCGATGCGCGCGCGATTTTCGATGCGAATCCCGATGCGGTGTTCATCCTCGGCCCGGACGGACGGATACGGCACGCGAACAGGACGGCCGTCGATCGCTACGGCTACAGCCTGAAAGAACTGACGTCGATGAATGCAGCTGACTTGGCCGCACCGGGCTTTAAGGGTCAGGTGCAGCCTCACCTCCATACAGCCCTGAAATCGGGCGACCGGTTTGAATGGCGGCACCGGTGCAAGGATGGCGGCGAATTTCCGGTCGAGGTCTTCGCCAATCCAATGATTTTTCAGGGCACGGAATGCATTCTTTCCAGTGTGCGCGATATCAGTCAGCGCATCAGCCTTGAGTCATCGTTGCGGGAGAAATCGAATCTGCTTGAGCGGATCGTGAATACAGAACCCGGCACGGTCTATATCTACGATCTGCTGCAACAGCGGAATGTGTATATCAACCGGCACTGGCTCACTGCCTACGGTTTTTCGCCCGAGGAGACACAGGCGATGGGCAGCGAGGTGCTCCGGCTGTTTCATCCGGATGATCTGCCCCGCATCAGCGCAAACCACGAAGCCCAGCGTGATGCCGCTGATGGAGAAATCCGTACGATCGAATATCGCGTTCGCGACAAGGCCGGTGACTGGCACTGGCTACTGAGCCGGGAAACCCCTTATGCGCGTGATGGGGATGGGCGGGTAAGCCAGATACTGGGTATCGCCAGCGATATTACCGAGCGCAAGCAGGTGGATGAGACGGTGCTCCGCGAGCGCGATTTCTCCGAAGCCATCCTCAACAGCCTGCCCGGCGTGGTCTATTGCTACGATCAGGACTTTCGATTTCTGCGCTGGAACAAGAACTTCGAGCGCGTCCTGGGCTACACCGCCGCCGAGATCGCCCGCATGAGTCCGCTCGACTTTTTCGCCGGGCCGGACAAGGAGCTGCTGGCCGAGCGGATTGCCGAAGTGTTTGAGACAGGTCTCGCGGACGTGGAAGCCGACTTTGTGGCCAGGGACGGCACGCGCACGCCCTACTACTTCACCGGCCTGCGCACCAAGATTGAAGGCAAGCCGCATCTGGTCGGCGTGGGGATTGACATCGCTGCGCGCAAGCAGGCCGAGGCGGCGGCGAAAGAGAACAGCGATCGGCTGACTGCGGTAATGGAAAACCTCGGCGAGGGCCTTACCATGGCCGATGACCAGGGGCGGGTCACTTACATGAACCCTGCGGCCCTGGCCATGTTCGGCCACGCGAGCATGGAGGACTGCCAACGCCATTTCACCGAATTTGCCAACAGGTTTGAGATCCGGCCACTCAACGAAGAGACCCCGGTGCCGGTCGAGGACTGGCCGATGGGCCGCGTGCTGCGCGGCGAAGTGCTGCACGACTGGAAGGCAAGGTTACACCGGCTCGACCAGGGCTGGGAGAAGATCCTCTCGTATTCCGGCTGGCGCATTCGCAGCGCCAGCGGCGAGGGGCTCGCGTTTGTTTCCACCACCGATATCACCGAGCGCAAGCGCGCCGAGGCGGAGCGGCAGAAGTTTGTCATGCTGGCCGACAGCAGCAGTGAATTCATCGGCATGTGCGACCTCGACATGAAGCCGCATTATGTGAACGCCG
>JAGREQ010000361.1 GCA_020446465.1 Novosphingobium sp.
CTTCTGCGCCGGGTGCAGGATGACGTGGCCGAAGTTGCCAAGGTCGAGGCTTTCCCCCGCATGGAAGGCCGCCAGATGCTGATGGTGCTCGCCCCGAAATAAGGAGGCAGCACCATCGCCCTGTGCTGTCAGGTTTCATGTGTGGGGCATGTAACCCATTTGCGGGCCAGGGCAGGATGCGTCATCGCCAGTGATGACGGCGGAGGGGTTGGATGAACGCGAAAAGGCTCGGTTTTCTGGTCGGGCTTACCCTGTTTCTTGCAACGCTGATTCTTCCCGCACCGGGCACAATGCCCGACGCGGCCTGGCCTGTGGCCGGGCTGGTCGGGCTGATGGCGGCATGGTGGATGACAGAGGCGCTTCCCCTTACCGTGACAGCCCTTGTCCCGTTCCTCGTGCTGCCCATGGCCGGGGTGATGGACGCGAAGAAGACTGCCGCGGCTTACTACTCCCCCATCCTGTTCCTCATTCTGGGTGGCGCGTTTATTGCGCTGGCGATTGAACGCACCGGGCTGCACCGCCGATTGGCTCTGGCCATTCTCAACCGCCTTGGCAGCAAAGGCGGCGCGATGCGGATGCTGCTGGCTTTCATGATCGCCGCGGCAATTCTCTCGATGATCATTTCCAATACCTCGACAACGCTGATCATGATGCCGATGGCGCTCGCCGTGCTGGCCGGTGGCGGGATCGCCTGTGATGATCGCGAAGGTATTGCCGGTGCCTTGCCAATGGGCATTGCCTTTGCCGCATCCATCGGCGGGATGGGAACGATCGTCGGTTCGCCCACCAATGCGATTGCCGTCGCGCTGATCGACAATATCCTTGGCCTGCATATCTCTTTTGCCCGCTGGAGCCTTTATGGCCTGCCGCTGGTGCTCGCAGGGGTTCCGCTCGCAGCATGGGTGCTAGGCCGCGTCCAGAAAATCGCCACCCATCCTTTTGATGTCGGTTGCGCGCGCGAAGCCATCCGGCTGGCCGAAGGCGAAAGCCTGACAGTTGCAGAACGGCGTCTGATCCCGCTGGTCGCCCTTACTGTCCTCGCGTGGATGACCCAGCCGCTGCTGGAACCATTCCTGCCCGCTGGCGCGCTGACGGACGGGACAATAGCCATCGCAGCAGGCATCCTGCTGTTCATCCTGCCCGATGGAACCGGGCGCCCCATGCTGACATGGGAAGAAGGCAACCGTGCGCCCTGGGGCGTTATCATGATGTTCGGCGGAGGACTGGCGCTGGCGGCGGGCATGGGCGCATCGGGCCTTGCCGACTGGCTTGGCCAGGCGTTGTTACCACTGGGATCGGTGCCGCTCATTATCGTCGCGCTCGCAATGGTCGCGCTGGTCATCGTCATTACAGAATTTGCCAGCAACGTCGCCACGGCAAGCGGGATCATCCCTGTCGTCGCCAGCCTCGCCGCAGCGCTGGGCGCAGACCCGATGCTGCTGGCCATGCCAGCGGCGCTGGCGGCAAGCTGGGGCTTCATGCTACCCGCCGGAACCGGCCCCAACGCAATTGCCTGGTCAACCGGACAGATTGAACTGTCGCGCATGGTGCGCGCTGGCCTTATTCTGGACGTGCTGGGTGTAGGGCTGATTGTCGCCGGTGTCTGGCTGGTCGCCCTGATGGGCGGCTAACCTTTCCACGTGCGCCTTTCCTCAGCCTGACGCAGCACTTCGTAAGCAACCTGAAAGGCCTGAAACGCCTTTGCGGCCTCCTCATCCCCAGGGCGGACATCGGGGTGAACTTCCTTAGCCCGCGCGCGCCAGGCCTTCTTCACTGTGTCAAAATCCGCGTCGGCTTCCAGCCCCAGCACATCAAGAGCGCGCATCTCATCGGCACTGCGACTGCCATCGCCAGATCCGGCCCAACCATAATGCGACGCCTCGGCATAGCCGGAATTGTCCCGGCGTTCAGCCTTCGCGCGGGCTTCCGCCTCGGCCTTGTCCAGCCCTTCAAAATAGTCCCACTTTGCATTGTATTCGGCGGCGTGCTTCTGGCAGAAATACCAGCGGTCGGGACTATTGGGGGCCTTGGGCGCGGGACATGCGCCCGGTTCTTCGCAGCCATGACGATCACACAGGCGCACGGTCGTCGCCTCCCGCGCGCTGCCATACCCACGCCAGCGGGGAAACCCCCAGTCAATCGAGCGACGCGGACGGGACATCAGGCAAACAATGGGGTGGAAAACGAAAACATGTGCCTATCATAGTCGCACAAACCCGCGCTTTCCACCGTCCATAGCCTTCAGGTGCTAAAATTGCTCACCACCCGGCGTTTTTCGTCTCTTCGCGATCAGTCGATCGTGACGGTTACGGCACGACGATTTTGTGCCCATGCGGATTCGTCAGAACCCAGTGCAACCGGGCGTTCCTTGCCATAGCTGATGGTCGAAATACGGCTGGCATTGACGCCCAGGCTG
>JAGREQ010000362.1 GCA_020446465.1 Novosphingobium sp.
GCACACGGCACCGTCACCCGTCACTATCGCCAGCACCAGCAGGGCAAGGCGACGAGCACCAACCCGATTGCCAGCATCTTCGCCTGGACGCGCGGCCTTATGTATCGCGGCAAGTTCGACGATACGCCGGACGTCGTGCGGTTTGCCGAAACGCTTGAAAAGGTCTGCATCGAAACCGTCGAAGGCGGCCAGATGACCAAAGACCTTGCGCTGCTGATCGGTCCGGAACAGAACTGGCTGACCACTGAAGCCTTCTTCGAAGCGATCGTGCAGAATCTCGAAAAGAAGATGGCCAACTGGTCATAAAACCATGACTTTTACAGGCGGGCTTGGAATCGCATGACCACAAGCAAGGCAAAAGCCCGCCTCGAAGTCCGTCAAGCAAGGCCGGGCGATGTTCCGGCCATCGCTGCACTTGTGCGGCGCGCTTATGATGACCTGCCGCCTTATACTTATGGTGAAATACGCGGGCAGTTGAACAACTTCCCCGAAGGGTGCTTTGTCGCCAAACTCGACGGCAAGCTCGTTGGCTATTGCGCCTCCATGCGAATCGCTGGAAACAAGGCGCTCAAACCGCATAGCTGGGACGAAATTACCGGCAATGGCTTTGGTAGCCGGCACAATCCATTGGGTGAATGGCTCTATGGATATGAAATGTGCGTCGATCCCAAGGTGCGCGGCACCCGCATCGGCAGACGACTTTACGAAGAACGCCGCAGCCTTGCAGAACGCCTTGAACTATCGGGCATAGTCTTTGGTGGCCGGATGCCCAACTTGCGCCGTTTCTGGCGCAAGGTCGATGGACCGCAGGATTATCTGGATCAGGTTGTTGCGGGCAAACTGCATGATCCGGTTCTGCGGTTCCAGCTGGCCAACGGGTTCGAGCCGATTGGCATTCTCGACAAATACTTGCCGGAGGACAAAAAATCCAAGGCTTTCGCCGTGCACATGGTCTGGCGAAATCCCTTTGTCGATGTCGACAAGCCACAATCACACCGCATTCCCCGCGGTGTCGAAAGCGTCAGGATTGCCACCTGTCAGCTTCAGGCGCGGGCTGTCTCGGACTACGATGAGTTCATGAAGCAGATCGAATATTTTGTCGATGTTGCAGCAGATTACGAATCAGACTTCATAGTTTTTCCAGAATTGTTCACGCTGATGTTGCTCTCCTTCGAGGAGAAGGAGTTGTCCCCGGTCGAGGCCATCGAAACACTCTCTCGCTATACGCCGCGTATCCGCAAGGCGTTGTCGAAGATGGCGTTGCAATACAACATCAACATCATCGGCGGGTCACACCCGACACGTATGGACGATGGCGACATCCACAACGTCGCGCATGTCTGCCTGCGCGATGGATCGGTGCACGAACAGGAAAAAATCCACCCCACTCCCAACGAAGCCTACTGGTGGAATATCCGAGGGGGGGATTCTATTGATGTCATTCCAACAGACTGCGGCCCGATTGGCGTTCTGATCTGTTATGACAGCGAATTTCCCGAACTGGCGCGACGGCTGGTGGATGAAGGCGCGCGGATCATCTTCGTCCCGTTCTGCACCGACAGCCGGCAGGGGTACATGCGCGTACGTTATTGTGCGCAGGCGCGCGCGGTCGAAAACCAATGCTTCGTGGTGATGAGCGGCAATTGCGGCAACTTGCCCAATGTCGGCAACATGGACATCCAATACGCGCAAAGCTGCATATTGACGCCATGCGACTTCCCCTTTGCCCGCGATGGAATTGCAGCAGAAGCCACTGAAAACGTCGAAACCCTGACGATCAGCGACGTTAATCTGGCCGACCTCAGCTGGGCACGGGCGGAAGGGACAGTCCGCAATCTGGCTGACCGCCGGTTCGACCTTTACCGGATCGAATGGGATGGCCGTGTGGGAACAGCAACAGACCGATCCTCTGCCACCCCCACAACGCACAAGGGTGGCCCCGGCGGCGGCTAGGTAGTGAAGCGGCGAGGCGGCGAGGCGGCGAGGCGGCGAGGCATGAGGTCTCAACCTCTGCTGGCATTTTTCGCAACTGCGAGATAACGTCCCCGGCAGATGGCCGCTGAACTCTCCCATACCTCGCCCTTCCTGTCGGATGCGCTCGTCATTCTTGGCGCAGCAGGCATTGTCATTCCTGTCTTCGCCCGCTTTCGCATCACCCCCATCATCGGGTTTCTCATGGTCGGTCTGGCGGTCGGCCCTTATGGCCTCGGCCGCATGGTCTATGAACACCCGTGGCTTGCCCACTTTACGATAACCGACCCGGAGGGGCTGGAACCTTTCGCAGAGTTCGGGATCATTCTCCTGCTCTTTACCATCGGGCTGGAGCTTTCGTTCAACCGGCTCTGGTCCATGCGACGACTGGTTTTCGGTCTGGGCGCACTGGAACTGATAATAATCGGCCTCATCCTTGCCG
>JAGREQ010000363.1 GCA_020446465.1 Novosphingobium sp.
CCAGATTGCCGACCCGCGCAGATTCGCCAGTAATCAGCGCGGCATGGTCTGCGCTGTTCTGTCCGCTCAGCCAGCGCCACTCCGCTCCGATGATGGCTGCATGGCAATCTTCACGCAGACGCCGCGTCATGGTCATGCCAAGCGTCCGGCGCTGCGTCATAGCGGCAAAAACAATCACAGCGCGCACGATCACGACCAGAACAACCAGCGCAAGCAACGACGCAGCGGGCCAACCTGCGAAATGGGTGAGCCAGGCAAAGCTCTCCATCGCACCAGTCTCGCCAGCAACCATCGCCGTAACCGGCACCAGCAGCAAGAGACCGACGCCTTCGGTAAGACTGGCGAGAACCATCAGCCCAGCCAGCAAGGCCAACCGCCTCCACCCCGCAAGCGAGACAAGAAGACGAAGCGCAGCAGCGCTGGAAAAGGACGTATCAGCCGACATTGCGACCTTCGACATAGCGAACGAAACGCGCTGTCGCGACTCCCCGGCCAATGGCAAGATTGATCCGTTCGTTCCAGCGGTCTTGCGGAACATCGCTGCCCGGCCAGCCCTGCAGGTCGTCCATCATCCTGCCGAAATCGAACATCTCTGCAAGCTGGTCATCGGCTTGCATCTGCGCCATTTCCGCCATGATCGTTTCCCTGTCACGGATAAAGCGCAGCGGCCAGTCACAGGCCTGTGCGCCTGCACGCCTTTCGTTCCGCACAGATTCAGGAACGCGACCTTTCAACAAACGGCGGGCAAGCCAACGATCAACGCCATTACGCAGGTACTGGTCATCGGGAATACCGGCGCAAAGCTCCAGCAGGGGCACAAATGCGGTCGGATCGCGCATTTCAGGCCCATGCAGCAAACGCAGGCCCAGATTGATTTCGGGGGTATTGCAGGACAGACTTGCCAGGACATCGCGCCGCCATTGCAATGCTGATGCGTAGTCGTAAAAATCGACGTCATGGCCCGCCATATCCGCCCGCGCCATGGCGCCGCTGCGCCGGGCAAAATCCTCACGCAAGGGACACCACCGCACGAATGGCGAAGGTCGCCAGGGCCGCTTGCGATCAATCAGGCGGCGCAGCTTCACCGGGACATGCGGCATAAACGATAGCGAAACGAGCTTGCGCCAGTAGGGCCGTGGATCATCGCTTAGCGCCACTTCCCTTGCCAGCCGACCCAACCTGCCTTGCTTCAGCCAGGTGGGAAAACCTGTCGATCCATCAAAGCTGAAACCCATGTTGCCAGCATCGCCAGTGAGCATGACATCGCACCCGGCATCAGCGGCACCAGCCATCGCCTCATAAATCCAGTGCATGTTCATTTCATTGTGGGTCGGCCACGAGGCGAGGAAAAACATCGCATCAATCCGGTCGCCATAATGCCGGGATGCGGCATCGATGAACTGCGGATCTATCTGCGGATACATTGCAGCAAGCGCAGCGACATGCGCCGATTCATCGCCGAAAATGCGCGGGCGTGGCGGCGGCGTCCAGCCACGCATCGGAACCGCGGTATAGGCGCGCAACCTTGTGCCCGGTTCCAGATGCTGCGTCGCATAAGTGGCCACCGCCTGCGAATCGAGACCGCCCGACAGCATGATGCCCGGCACCTTTACGCCTTCCAGCGTTGCGCGGATCGCCCGGTGGAACTGTTCGTCAACAGCCTCGACATAGTCACTGTCACGCCTGAAACGGACCGGCTTGACCGCGTCGATAGACCAGAAGCGTTTAACCCTGCTTCCGGCCCTGTCATGATGAACAATGGTTCCGCACGGGACGCACTGCAAATCCTGATACCAGCTCGATTGCCCGTCACGCATATTGAGAAGCATCGAATCTGCGAGCTTCGCGGAATTGATCCGGTCCGGCGCGCCTGCGGCAAACAGCGCCCTCGGCAATGATCCGGCCACGACGCGATCGCCTTCTCTCCAGACATGCAGCGGGGCAGAACTTGTCGGTGATCGGGCAAGCCGAAGGCACCTTTTGTCAGGCGACCAGACGATCGCCGCATAATCGCCCACAATATGACGATCGCAGTGATCACCCCAGCGCGCCCAGGCAGCCGCATAGAGGCCTGCATCACGAAGCGGGGCGGCGATACCGATTGTCGCGGCCAGTTCTGCCCGCTCCATAATGCGGCCTGCCAACAGGACATATGCACCATCCGGGGTTGATGCCGGTTGCAACCGACAGACACGCGGTTTCTGGCCATTTGGCGCGAAGTCGTTCGCTCTGGTGGCAAGATATGCCCCGGCCACCCGCGCCGATGCAACATTGCCCGCCTTTCCGGGCATCAGGCTGTTGGCAATCCGGTCACTAGGGCCTGTTAACACTTAATCATATCGATGATGAGGGCGAAGTTGAGGAAAGCCCTGAACATGAGGTCAAGCTTTTCGAAGCGGGAGA
>JAGREQ010000364.1 GCA_020446465.1 Novosphingobium sp.
GCAAGTTTGCGTCAATGGCGTGCGTTAGGGCGTTTTTATGCCGATACCGGGGTGCGGCGGACGTACTGGCAGGTAAATGATTATTCCATATAACATATTTATATTGTCAGATATTATCTGATTTCCCAGGTCGGGAATCGAGCAATTTCTCGTATGTCTGGCATTCTCCGGCCAAAAAATTCGCTAGGCATTGCGAAAGTTAGGAATTGTGCTAATGAATTGAGATGAACTTAATTAAGCAGAGGGCAGCCTGAATGGCGAAAGCGCAAGATCGTATCAGGGAGATCGTCGCCCGTTTCGAGACGGTGTGCGGCGATTATCTCGCTTATGTCGCCGACTGGAAGGCGCGGACGGGGCGTAAGGCGCTCGGTGTACTCCCCATGAATTTCCCGGTCGAATTGGTGCAGGCATCGGGCGCTTTGCCGGTCGTCATCCAGGAAGACGAAGACCCCATCACCGACGGTCGCAATCTGATCTATGAATACTACTGCGCCTATTCAAAGAGCATTACCGATCAGGCTGCGAAGCGCAAACTCGACATCTTCGACAGTATTCTCGCGGTCGATCATTGCGTAGCCCTGCTCGGCGCATTCGATGCGATGCGCTATGCAGCACCGCAGCGGCCGGTATATCTTGCCCAATTCCCCGCCTCGATGGATGAAGCCTCTTCGGTGGTGCAGGTGGATAAGCGTTTGCAGGAGTTGCGGGTCGAAATCGAACGGATCACTGGTGCCGTTATTGACGACGATGCCCTGCGTGCAGCAATTCGCCTGCGCAACCAGGATCGACAGGCCATCCGGCAACTGATGGATATGCGATCGAGCGGACGCATATGGCTGGCGGCGCGCGAGATGCAGGCGATCGTTCAGTCCTCGATGATCATGGATACGGCTGAACACCTTGATCTGCTGTCCGAGCTTAAATCACTTCTGGTCGATTGCGATCCACCTTCGGGAAACAGAGTGAAGCTTCATCTTTCCGGTCATTTCTGCCACGCACCGCGGCCCGAACTGTATGATATGTTCGAAGCGTGTGGCATCGCGATCATCGACGATGACCTCTACACAGGTTATCGGTTCGTTTCGACCGATGTGGCCGAAGAAGGCGACGCGATGGCAGCCCTTCGCGACTGGTATTTCAATCGTAACGTGAAGGCTCCCTGCTCGACTCGTGCGCAGAAGACCGTCGACTGGGAGAGCTTCCTGCTCGACAAACTGGACGAGAGCGGCGCGGAAGGTGTCATTATCCTGATGGCCAAGTTCTGTGAACCGCACATGCTCTATTATCCTGAGCTACGAAAAGCATTTCACGCCCATTCGGTACCATACCTGCTGATCGAAACCGAGCACGAAGGGCTGGCACTCGAAATGCTGCGGACCCGGGTCGAATCCCTCGTCGAAACGATCAAGCGACGCCGCACGGTGCAGGTCGCGTAATACGCATAAGAGCGCAGACAAAATCTCTGGAGACTGACATGGCAAGCCAATCCCAACCGAAACCCGCCGTCTCGAACCGTCTGAAAAGCACGCGCGCGGGCGGCAAGATGGTTGCAGATTACTGGGAGCGCATCTTCACCGCGCCAGAGCGGGGCGCAACCGTCGCCTGGTACAACGGCGCGGCGATCAACCCCCTGTTCCAGGCTATCGGCATCGAGTGGTGCCATACCGAAGCCTTCGGTGCCCGGCTTGCCGCCATGCACCTGGAAGGCCCCGCCCAGGAAATGGGGGAAGAGTATGGTTACAACCGCGAACTGTGCTCATACGCAAGGACAACGCTGGGCTGTGCGGTTCTTGCCAAGCGCGAGGCTGAGAATGCAGAAGTGCGACTAGCCGGAATGGAAGATCAGCCAGTACTGGCTTCCCGACTTCCGCCACCGGATCTGTTTGTCAATGCCTATTCCGGGTGCAGCACGGGGCAGCAATGGGATGAAATCTCTTACCGCCTGTTCGACAAGAAGCTGCCCCTGTTCAAGGTTTCCTATCCGTTCCTTTGGGGCAACAAGCCCGATGCGCAATATATCCGCGGTGAGGAATGGGACAATGCATCGCGATATATTGCCGATCAGATATACAAACTGATCGAATTTCTAGAACATGTAACCGGCCGGAAATTCAACTGGGAGCAGCTCCGGGAATCGATGCATTATATCAAAAAGGCAGCGCAACTAAGGCTTGAGGCGCTGGACCTGTGTGCGGCAAGGCCCACGCCGGCGACCTTCTTCGACTGGGTGGCAAGTATCGCTCCGATCAACTTCCTGCCGGGGGACGAGAAGCTGGTGCAGTATTTCGCCGACGTAAAGGCCGAGATCGAGGAGCGCCTCAAGAACGGCGTCGCAGCGTTGCCGAACGAAAAGTATCGCTTCGCTTTCGACGGAATTATGAACTGGAACAAGGTCG
>JAGREQ010000365.1 GCA_020446465.1 Novosphingobium sp.
GGTCGCGTGCCTGTCGCCCGCTCCACCGCGCCGCGGAACTTCGCCGGGTGCGCCGTGGCAAGCGTGATGACCGGAACCGCAGGGTCAATTTGCACGGTGCGCGCAGCATGAAGCCCGATGGCGGTGTGCGGGTCTATGATCTCACCGCAGTTTTCGTGCGCCCAAAGCATGGCGGCTGCCATTTCGCCTTCGTCAGCCCGCGCGCTGGTGAAAAGCGCCGCTGCCCCTTCCCGCTGGGCATTGGTCAATTGCATGGCCTTCGTCGCTTCAAAGCCTTGCATCTGCGCAGCCATGGCAGAACCATCCCGACCGCCTGCGTCAAACAGCAATCGTTCAAAGTTGGAGGAGACCTGAATGTCCATCGACGGTGCTGCTGTAGGTGTGACCGTGCCTTGCGAATAATCGCCAGTGCTCAGCGCCCGGTGCAGGATATCATTGACGTTGGTGGCAACTATCAGCCGTTCCACCGGGAGCCCCATCTGTGCCGCCACATAACCGGCAAAGACATCACCGAAATTGCCCGTCGGCACGCTGAAGGCGACCTTGCGATGCGGCGCGCCCAGTTGCAGCGCGGCGGCAAAGTAATAGACGACTTGCGCCATCAACCGCGCCCAGTTGATCGAATTGACTGCACTGATCTGGAAGCGATCCGTCATCGCCCTGTCACCGAACATGCGCTTCACAATGGCCTGGGCATCGTCAAAACTGCCGTCAATCGCGATGTTATAGACGTTGGGAGCCTGCACCGTCGTCATCTGGCGGCGCTGGACATCGCTGACCCGGCCATGCGGGTGCAACATGAATATATCGACCCGATCCAACCCGGCCACGGCATCAATCGCAGCGGACCCGGTATCGCCAGAGGTTGCCCCGACGATTGTAAGGTGTTCGTCACGCTGCGAAAGAAATTCCGCAAACAGCAGGCCAAGCAACTGCAAGGCTACGTCCTTGAACGCCAGTGTCGGGCCATGAAACAGCTCCAGCAGCCACTGTTGTTCATCCAGTTGTTTCAGCGGGGTCACGGCGTTGTGCGCGAAGCGACCATAGGCAGCCTCGCACAGTTCCAGCAAACGCTGTGGCGCAAGGCTCTCCCCTACGAATGGCTGCATGACCTTGGCCGCCAGTTGTGCGTAAGGCAAACCGGCCATGGCGGCGATTTCTTCGCTCGTGAAACGAGTCCACTCACGCGGCAGGTAAAGCCCGCCATCACTGGCAAGGCCCGCCAACGTTACTTCTTCAAAATTGAGCGTAGGCGCAGCGCCACGCGTGCTGACATAATCCATTGGTTTATCCTGCATGTGCGAGGCCGGTTAGCGATGCTGGCATTGTGTGGCAAGAAGATCGGTCAGGCCCGTCATTTTTGCACCCGAAGACGCCCCCGCAAAGCCAACACATAAATCACAAGCGCGGTAATCGCGAAAAAGAACCACTGCACGGCATAGGCCATGTGATTGTTCGGCAAATCACGCGGGTCCGGCTGCGCCAATTGCTGCAAACCGCCCAGTGCCGGCATGGCAACCACGCGCACGCCATCACCCGCCGGCCCCAGCCAGCCAATAACTTTGCCGCCGCCCCAATTGCCCTGTGCTGAAGGATCAACTGACCAGCCCATGGCCACTGCATATTCCCCGGCTGACGTATCGCACAGAGCGACTTGCGCCCAACCGGCCTGCCCATCACTGTTGCGACCCGCGATGGAAGAGCGGGAAATGATCTTGTCGCAGGAGAAGTCCACCTTGCGATAAAGCCGTGCTTCTCGCTCATCGGGGTTTGCTGGCAGCGCGACGGTGTCCTGCTCTGACAAGGCGTTCTGATACCGGGCGATCAGGCCATCCTTCCAGTGCGCCCGCTGGATCTGCCACATGCCAAGTGCGACCATGATGGCAGCCGCTATCAGCACAATGACGGTCGCAACGACCGGTACACGCTTCAATTCACGTCGTCCCGGCCCGCCTCACGCGCCCTGTTGCGATATTCAGACGCCAGAAGCGCTGCCTTGGACAGGCGCAAGCCGCCCACCACCAGCAGCGTCGTGAGTGGAACCCACAACACGATATGCACCCAGAACGGCGGCTCGGCAGCCAATTGAACCCAGATCGCCAGAACAGCGATCAGGCCGCCAACGATCAACGTCAGAAATGCCGCAGGGCCATCGCCCACATTGAATGTCGCATAGTCCAGCCCGCAAGCCCGACACCGCGCAGCAAATCGGACCGGCCCTGCAAAGAGCGTCTTCGCCCCGCATTTGGGGCAGAGACCAAAAAGGGCAACCTCGCCAAGCGAGGGCTGCCCCTTTTCGTTCGTGCGCGGATCACCACTCATGGATTTAGTGGATCGGTGCGCCCCAGCCACCCCAGATGTAAACGACGATGAACAGGAACAGCCATACGACGTCA
>JAGREQ010000366.1 GCA_020446465.1 Novosphingobium sp.
GGTTCAACCACGTCACGATCCAGCGTCAGTACGACGGCCTTTTCACGCATCATGCCGACCAGATCATGGGTGGGGCGGTTGGCAATCAGCGTGCCTTTATTGATAATCGCGATCTGGTCGCACAATTCTTCGGCTTCTTCCAGATAATGGGTGGTGAGCACAATGGTCACGCCTTGTGCGTTGAGTTCGCTGACCAGTTCCCACAACTGCCGTCGCAATTCGACGTCCACCCCGGCGGTGGGTTCATCCAGCACCAGAATCGGCGGCGAATGGACCATCGCCTTGGCAATCAGCAGCCGCCGTTTCATGCCGCCTGACAGGCTGCGGGCGTATGCATTGCGCTTGTCGGCCAAGTGGACGGCACGCAACAAGTCCTCTGATCGGCGCAGGGCCTTTGCCACGCCATAAAACCCGGCCTGATTTTCCAGCACTTCGAACGGTGTGAAAAAAGGATCGAACACGATTTCTTGCGGGACAATGCCGATGCAGGCTTTGGCATTGCGGCGATCCCGGTCGATGTCATGCCCCCAGATGGCAACGCTTCCTGCCGTTTTGTTGACCAGTCCGGCCATGATGTTGATCAGGGTGGACTTGCCCGCGCCATTGGGGCCGAGCAAGCCGAATACACCGCCTTGCGGCACATCGAAACTGACCCCGGCCAGTGCCTGTTTGGGAGGTTCGTCCTTGTGGCCGGCATATGTCTTGAAGACATCGCGGATGGCGATGGCGGGCTTGGTCACGGCGGGATCGGGCAGGGTTTCAGGCATCGTGCAACGTTCTTGGGGCAGGAGGGGCGAGAGGTAAAGAGGGCAATGATAGCCCCATCGCCCGGACTTGCCGCAGCGGTGAGGCAAGGATGGTTAATACTCCCCCACTTCATGTTTATCAGTGCGTTAACGCATTTCTCCTAATGCGGGCGCATGGGGCGAACTGTGCCACGAATCCTGCGCATCTGGTTGCTGGCCGTTTATGGCCTGTGGCTGGCTGTGCCTGCCCATGCCGCGCCTGCCCCGATAGCCGTGCCCGTCCAGATCGAGATTGTCGATCCGCTAAGCGTCAGCAAGGTCAGGGATATGGATTTCGGCAATGTCATCCCCACGACCAACGCCGGGACGGTGATCATGACCCCTGCCAGCACGGCGACGTGCACGGCGGCAGGCGGGATCATCCAGTCCGGCCCATGTCAGGCGGCAGAGTTCATGGGGCACGGGCTACCGAACCAGGTTTTTCGCCTGAAGCTGCCGGGCAGCCGTAAAATGACGCTGACCGGACCGGGTACGGACATGCTGGTGGACAATATGACCTCCGGCGTTTCGGCGGGCCTTTCGCTTATCAGTTTTTCTCAGGGGCAGGGTTTTGCGCGTTACCGTATTTTAAGCGCGGGCGGTGACTTCAGGTATTATATCGCCGGCAGGCTCAATGTCGGGGCGAACCAGACACCGGGCACCTATTCAGGCACTTTCACGATCCTGCTGGATTATCAGTAACACTGGTGATAACCGGCGCTGCATGACGATTCCTCCGCCAGAAACGACTTATGTCGAAAGCCACCGGGTCTGCTGTGACGGGTCCGGCGATATTCGCTCCGGTGCGGGTTACAAGGCTGCTGCTCTTGGCCACCCGCGCGTGTGGCTGGAAATTGACGAAAAAGGCTATGTCGATTGCGGCTATTGCGATCGGCGTTTCGTGCTGAAGGGTGGAGAGCACGGCCAGCAAGCGGCCTGATCCTGCGTCAAACCCTTCACTTGGCGCGTGAAGGGTCTATATCGGCAGGTATGACAACAACTGCCACGCTGCCCGCTGATCCGCGATCTTTCCTTTATGCCGACGGGAAACTGACGCCCGATGAAGCAAGCCGCCTTGCTGCCAGCACGCTGGCCAAGTGTGATGACGGGGAACTTTACCTCCAGTTTATCGCCAGCGAATCTTTCGCGTTCGATGATGGGCGGCTGAAAACGGCGGACTATTCGCGGGATTCCGGTTTTGGCCTGCGCGGTGTTTCGGGCAAGATGACGGGCTTTGCCCATGCCAATGAAATCAGCGCGGCGGCCATTGCCCGCGCGGGGACGACGCTGGAACTGCTTGACCCTGCGATCGGGACCGCGGCCCCACCGCCGCGCCTCAACAACCGGCACCTTTATACTGATGTCAGCCCGCTTGATGCAGTGACTTTTGCCGAAAAGGTGCGCCTGCTGGAAACGATCGATGCGGCGGCGCGCGCGCGCGATCCACGGGTGGCGCAAGTCAGCGTCAGCCTGGCCGGGAGCTGGAGCGTGGTCGAAATCGTGCGCGCCGATGGCTTTGTCGCGCAGGATGTCCGCCCGCTGGTCCGGCTTAATATCGGGATTGTGGCGCAGGACGGGGACCGGCGCGAAACTGGCAGCTTCGGTATTG
>JAGREQ010000367.1 GCA_020446465.1 Novosphingobium sp.
TTCGGAAATCACGGCCAAACAATAATTCAGGGCATTCGACCTGACGCAATCAGATCGGAAACCGCTTCAGAACGCGTCAGGCGCTCGCCTTCAGTCGCCCCTGGGCAGCAACAAGACGCGACATGATTTTCAGATCACGGTCGGCCAGCTCCAGCGCAGTATCAGCCCATAAATCGACAATGGCTTTCAACTCGGCAAGAGGAACGGGCGCAGTAACCCGTGCAGCGGCCTTGGCCCGTACCAGTGCGGAATGCCGCCGATCCGCCTTGGCCATGAACTCTTCACATGCAGCCCGCCCCTCACCCGGCTCGACAACCTGGTGAACGATACCAAGGTCAAACATATCCTGCGCGCTGTAAGTCTGGTTGGAGAGAATAATCCGCTCCGCCTGCGCCAAACCGAGCTTGCGGATGAGGAAAGCGTGCGCCCCCATGCCGGGGAAGAGGTTGAACATGATTTCAGGCAAGCCGAATGTCGCAGTGCGTTCGGCGATGATGAAGTCGAACGACAACAGCGCCTCAAAACCGCCGCCCAACGCAGCCCCTTCAACAAGGCCGATAGTCAGCATTGGCAATTGAAGCGCCGCAATGTTGCGATCGAGAATCTCGACGCAACGATAGCCATAGCGCACCAGGCCATCGCGATCGCCAGCGCGAATCAGCGACTGAAACAGTTGAAGATCACCGCCGAAACAAAACACATCCGGCGTGCGGCTGCCAAGAATGAGATAATCGAGCGGTTTGCGCTCAGGCCCGAAATTCAAGGGAATCAGGCGCTGCCAATCCTCAAAATCGCGAAGCAACGACTGTGTGAAGCTGGGGCGACCGACCGAGCGCATAAAGCTCCATAACGCGCGTTGGCCTTCATCATAAAATACGTCGAGTTCGTTGAGGCGAAAAAGGTCTTCCGCAGCAGAAGGCACTTCGCCCCCCTGCTGCACCAGCGATTCTTCATCGCAAGGCAGCGTGAAAGCCCGATTATCATCGAAACTTTCATTATCGGGTGCGCGACCAATTGATGCGCTGACCCTATCCATAAACGCCCCCCTGTTGCCTCCGGCATATGTTCATTTTCACGAACTGCCGATACGCAAAGAGTATGCCCTACAGGAGCCGATTGGCAATGAGGAAATTGCCCTAATCCTATGATTTTCAAAGATTAATGCCAAACTATTGTATTTTAATACTTTTTTAACCAACACCAAGGTGCCGGAGGCTCCGTTCCAGCATAAGAAGCTGCCAAAGCAGTCGGGAATGGTCGGCACTCGCGTTGATGTGGTCGTCTGCAAGTTTGGCAATTAACCCACTGTCAAACCAGCCAGTCCGTGCAAGGTTTGCATTGCTGGCGATGGCGCGTGCCTCACTGGCAAGCGGCCCGCGCAACCAATCCGTAATCGGCGTTACGAATCCCTGTTTGGGACGAAACAGAATGTCATCGGGCAAGTAGCGGCGCATGACCTTCTTGAGCAGAAATTTGCCCTGTGTTCCACGCAGTCGTGCCCTTTGTGGCAGGGTCGCGGCAAACTCCACAAAACGATAATCCAGCAGCGGTTCACGCGCCTCAAGGCTAACGGCCATGCTGGTGCGATCGGTCTTGGTGAGGATGTCCCCCGGCAACCAGAACTTCAGATCGGCATATTGGGCGCGATCCAGCCCATTGCGCGCAGGTGCGCCGCGCATCAGGTCAACAAAGGGTTGTTCGGCCCGATAGTCACCGCGCACCTTCAGGAAATCAGGGGAATAAAGTCTGTCGCGCAATTCGGGCGGCGTTATGCTGAGCGCACGGGCGTAACCATGAGCGCCATCTTGCGCGAGCGCGAGAAACGTTGTCTTGGCCCGCAAAGGGCGCGGCGCCCAGTCAGCCTTCGGGTAGATTGCTCCCAATGTGCCGAACACGCGCCCCCGAAGCGCCGATGGCAGAACCGCGCGGACCATTTCCTCCCGCGCCTGAAATGCCTGCCGCCGATAACCCGCCAGTGCCTCATCCGCGCCATCGCCCGAAAGCGCCACAGTCACAGTTTCGCGGGCAAGTTCGCAAACACGCCAGGTTGGCAGCGCCGACGCATCGGCAAAGGGTTCATCAAACATCGCCGCAATGTGGCCAATCTGTTCAAAGTCCTGCGATCCGACCTGCCGGTTATGATGATTTGTAGCAAAGCGCTGGGCGACTTGCTGCGCGTAGGAGCTTTCATCAAGAGCAGCGACATCAAACCCGATCGTGCAGGTTTTGACCGGATCGCGCGTGGCTTCGGCCATCAGGGCGACCACGATCGATGAATCGACACCGCCTGAAAGGAATGCCCCCAGCGGCACATCGGCCACCGTGCGGGCGCTAACCGCTTCACGCATAAGGTGCAGAAGTTCAGCCTCCATA
>JAGREQ010000368.1 GCA_020446465.1 Novosphingobium sp.
TTGCAATCGTTCCGCTGCGCAGGATCGTCACGCGTAGCTTTTTACTGCGAAACTCATCCCGAAGTTCGAGCGAAAAGCGCTCCAGCGCCGCTTTTGTGCCGGCATATACCCCAAGGAACGGCGACGTGCGGTGGACGGTTTCGGAACTGACATTGAGAACATGCCCTTGCGCTTTCAGAAGCCACGGCAAGGCTGCCCTTGATGTATGGATAGCCGCGGCAAAGTTGATCGCGATTTGATCGTCGATCATCTCGTCCGTGACCGAGGCAAAAGGCACAGGCGCTGCAACGCCCGCATTGTTGACCAGGATATCAATGCCACCCATGGCCTCGGCGGCTTTTGCAATGGCATCCCTGATCGCCGCGCTGTTACGCAGATCGCATGGAATGCCCCAGCCACCATCTATTGCCGATACTTCATCAAGCTCCGACGACGGGCGGGCCAGTGCGCAGACTTTTGCGCCAAGCCCGGTCAGGGCTTCGGTCAAGGCTCTGCCCAGACCTTTGGAGCCACCTGTAATGACAACCCGCTTTCCTGCTAACGGTGTGCTTCCGGACATCGCGCTACTCTCCATCGACTATTATCGTTCAGGTTTAAAACTCAGCGGTGCGATCCTATCACTTCGACCCTATCCGGGTAATGGAAACACGACAGATCACGCCCGGCCTTCCCTAACGGGGCTGCGCGGACGCATGCCTGCGTTTGATCGGGTAATGCTGAAAATTACAACACGATGTGGATTAAGGCGTCAAATGATGGCGGTCAATATCTATTTTGTGCAAGCTGGTGCAGGTGAGCCGTCCGGGATCAGGCGGTTGCTTTCGCTGGTGCCTGATCGACTGCAATATCAATGCATTTGCGCGCTTGCGACAGCAGTTCCTGCCATCGTGCTGTGTTGCCGGTGACTTCCCTCATGGCGCGGCGCACGTCGTCATGTGCTTCCCCGCAGGTTGCGCCTGCCAGTGTTGTCAGGACGCTGATGAGGGTTTTGCGAAGGAACTCGACATCTGACATCATGCCGCTCGTCCATTCGTTGATGCGGGCATATTGAATGTTGGAAATGTCGGAAAGCAGATCATTGAGGTCAATTCCCTGCTCCAGTTGTTTGGACTTTTCAGTGATTTTCAGCCACTTGATCCAGGGGCGCGTGGCAAAATAGTGCAGAACCGCACGAATATCGGGATGGAGCGTGTGCGAAAAATAGAGATCCGCAATCGCCAGCATGTAGTTGGGGATGTCGATATCGCGCGAAGAACTGGTGACCTGCCTGATTAGCGCGCCTTCAAAACTGTAGGCATCTTCGTCAAAGCGCAGGCCGGTTATGAACTTTTCGAAATAGCTATGGATCGCCAGTGCGATCACCGTTTCCTTGCTGCCGAAAGCGTTGTAAATTGTGCGGGTGGAGACATTGGCGCGCTTGCCAAGTGTTCTGATGTTCAGCCCTTGCGGCCCTTCCTCGCTGAGGATTTTCCTGGCTTCCCTGATTATACGACGGCGCCGATCGAACATGGCCTCGCTGCCCTTGACCATGGAAACCATGGTCAAACGCTCAAGGTCTGCTGACAATTGTGAGAAGGAACTGATCTGGATTCTCCGCCACTGAGGGAACAGGTTTAGTTAGCTGCGAGAGAGGCAAAAGATCAAGCAGTGTTCCAGTTATGCAGCATGAACGTATCCACATTATCATGCGGTGTTCTGCGGCCCATCCGCACGCCAGAAATTTGTGCCAATCGATAAATTACTACATGTTGCAGATGCTGCGTTCTGATGATAGCATTGCGTAATCGTCTGACCACAGAACTGGCTGGCGCCATCAATGCGGGAAAAGGCACTAGGTGCCATGAAGCGAGAGAGGATTGTTTCACCAATGACCAAGAGAATTGATCTGCTCGCTGTTTGTGCGCTTGCGGCGGTATTGCCCCTGGCTGCTTGTGGCGGTTTTGGCGATACCGGCGCCGAACGCGGTGCTGGCGCTGTGCTTGCCAACATGATCGACGGTTCCGACGGGAAAGACTGGCCCGCTTATGGCCGGACTTATGGTGAGCGTCACTATAGCCCGCTGAATGTAATTAACGCCGAAACTGTCGGTAAGCTCGGTCTGGTGAGTTGGCTGGATCTTGCACCAGCCCCGGTTGCAACGCAGCCGATTGCCGTTGATGGCGTGATTTATATGTCGACTGGCCTTAGTATCGTGCGCGCTGTCGACCCGCTTACGGGAAACGTGCTTTGGACCTACAACCCCAATGTTGCAGAGGTAGGGGGAACAAAGCTGCTTCAGGGGTGGGGCAACCGCGGCATCGCTTACTGGAACGGCAAGGTTTATACCGGAACTATGGATGGCCGGCTGATCGCGATTGACGCGAAGACTGGCA
>JAGREQ010000036.1 GCA_020446465.1 Novosphingobium sp.
AGCGATCCTCAACATGCGGCTTCGCAGTTTGCGCAAGCTTGAAGAAATGGCGTTGCGGCAGGAACGCGACGACTTGCTGGCAGAGCGTGAAGAGCTGGAAAAGCTGCTCGCTTCTCCGGCCCGCCAGCGCACACGGCTGAAGCGTGATCTGGCCAATCTGCGGAAGGATTATTCGGAAGAAACTGCACTGGGCGCCCGCCGCACGACGATCTGCGAAGCGGTTACGGTTGTCGAGTTTTCTATGGACGCGATGATCGAGAAGGAGCCTGTGACGGTTATCCTTTCGCAGCGCGGATGGATTCGTGCGGCCAGGGGCCATGTTGCGCTGGGCGATGATGGCAAAGGCAGCGATTTCAAGTTCAAGGAAGGCGATGGGCCGGCCTTCGCGCTTCACGCACAGACGACTGACAAGCTGTTGATTGCCACTGATAACGGGCGTTTCTTCACGATTGGCGCGGACAAGCTGCCGGGTGCGCGCGGGTTTGGCGAACCTGTGCGGACAATGGTGGATATTGATAGCGACGCGCAGATCGTCGGGATGGTGGCGCACAAGGCCAAGGGACAGCTCTTGCTTGCAAACTCGGCGGGCAAGGGGTTTGCGGCAGAGACGGATGAACTGCTGGCCGAAACGCGTAAAGGCAGGCAGGTGGCCAACGTCAAGGCGGGCGTTACGCTGACGGTTGTGCGCGAAATTGCCCCGGAACACGATCACGTTGCCGTTGTGGGTGACAATCGCAAACTGGTGATCTTTGCACTTGAAGAACTGCCGGTTCTGGCGCGCGGGCAGGGTGTAACCTTGCAGCGTTATCGCGATGGCGGTTTGTCGGATGCGACCACGCTCAGGCTGGAAGATGGCCTTAGCTGGACGATGGGGGGCGAGAGCGGCCGGACGCGCACGGAAAAGGACGTGATGCTGTGGAAAGTTGCGCGCGGCGCGGCGGGGCGCCTGCCGCCCAATGGCTTCCCCCGCGATAACAGGTTCTGATCCTGACAAAGAGAAAGCCCCTTCCCGGTGATACCGGAAAGGGGCTTTTGAAACGGCGTAAAGAGCCTCTGCGTCTTATTCGGCGCTGGTTTGCGTTTCGACACCTGCCGCAGCGAGCGACTGGGCAATCTGGTCAGCTGTCAGGCGCACGATAAGGCCATTGGCATCAGTCGCGAACTGGTCACGGGTGAAAGTCGCCGGGCCGGATTCCAGTTCCACCGTGACGTTATCGCCTTCGACAGCCGAAACCGTGCCAAGCTCAACGCCGTCCTGGCTACGCAGTGCAGCGCCAGCAACCAGGGCTGCGTTCAGCGCGTCGGCGGCCTGCTGATTGGCGGCTTCGATCGCGGCATCAAGCTGTTCCTTGGTAAAGCCGATGGTCAGGCCCTTTTCACCGGCTGTGAACGAAGCGCCGGGAAGAGCGGCGGTATTTGTGCCGGTGTTAACGACCGCATTGCCGCCCGCAACGCTTTCAATCGTGCCGACTTCGCCGCCATTGGGACCATAGACTGTTGCGCCTACTGTCAGATCCTGCGCAAAAGCGGCAGCCGGAATGGCCAGCGCAGCGGCAAGGGTAAGAGCGACTTTTTTCGAGAACTTCATATCCAACTCCGTGACTTAACTGTCATTTTCAACAATTGCCTCGTGCCCCATGGAGGCATGAATAAGGCACACTGTCCCCACGCATGGTGCGCACGGATGTGCAAAACGGGAGAGCCGGGGGACCGGCAGCAATGCCGATCAGATGTCTGCCGGGCTTGCGCTTGCACTGGCATGTACCCATGCTTGGCCGGCCCGGTAAACTGGCCCAAGCCCCGGCAAGCGGGGCCGTGCAGCCTGGCTGTCCGCGCGATTGACGGGGTGCCGACTGCATATGCTCATTAGAAGAGCGGGGCTGTCTGTTTCATGAATTGGCCATTCGGGCAAGGTCATTTGCCATTAAAAATGGCAGAAAACCTCAATTCTCTTTTGTTTCATTGACTTTGATCGCAAGCAATTCGCGAACGCGGGGTTCTGGAGGAAAGTGTTCCGCAATCCATGCGTCCTCAATGCTTCGCAAGACACGCGCAACTTGTGGCCCGGCTTCGATTCCCGCAGCGATGATATCGCGACCCTTGATCGGCAGGTCAGGAGCGCGCCAGTCCCGCAGCGTATCAACCGGATGCCCGCCGAGCAGCAATCGATCAATGGCGCAGTCCAGCCCTTCACGATAGGCGAGGGCGCGCGGGTCATGTGCGTCAGCTTCCTCGCGCGCGGCAAGGCAGGAGAGGTGTTTGCGCTGCTTGCCTGACAGTCGCAGCCGTGCGGCAGCCGCTTCTGCGATATGCGGGAATGGCGGCAACACCGCAGCCAGTCGCCGCAGGGCCTTCGGGGGCATTTCCTGATCGCGTTCAAAGCGCACCAGGTGTTCGAGAGTCTGCAATTCCTTGCGGCAGGTTTCGGGCATTACCACTTGCCAGATCGCCAGTTCATGCATCCGCTGCACTGTCTCGGTCGGGTCGGGCAGAGCGAGCAGGGTCAGCAGTTCCCAGCCCACACGCTCGCGGCTGAGACCTTTCATCGTTTCGCGCAAACGGGTGCAGGCTTGCTCTGCCTCAGCATCGGGTTCTGCCCCAAAGCGCGCCTGAAAACGGAAATAGCGCAGAATCCGCAAGTGATCTTCTTTAATGCGCTGATCTGCATCACCGATAAAGCGGACGCGCCGCGCCGCAAGGTCAGCCAGACCGCCGAAGTAATCGAAAAGTTCAAGCGTTTCAGGATCGGCATAGAGCGCATTGATCGTGAAATCGCGCCGGGCTGCGTCTTCGCGCCAATCGGTGGAATAGGCGACTTCAGCGCGGCGACCATCCGTTTCCAGGTCGTGCCGGAGTGTCGTGATTTCGACATTGCCGCCTTCCAGAAGGGCAGTGACGGTCCCGTGTGCAATCCCGGTGGGGATAGTGCGGATTCCGGCAGCTTCGAGGCGCGCAATGACATCGGCAGGTATCAGAACGGTGGCGCAGTCGATGTCATTGACTGTGCCGCCCAGCAGCGTGTCGCGCACCGCACCGCCGACATAGCGGACAGTGCCGCTACCCAGTGCAGCAACCATCCGCGCAAGATCAGCGCGAGAAGTCCATGCGGCGGGAGGCAGACGTTCAGACATGCCGATGCGAAATCCTGCGTGCCAGATTGGCGATAATGGCTGCCGTAACGCCCCAGATGCGGTGCCTGTTCCACATGATTTCGTAATACTGACGCGGCGCGCCTTCCCATTCAATCGTGCGCTGGCGGTGATTGGCAGGGTCGAGCACATAGCCGAGCGGGGGTTCAAACCACTCGGCAACTTCGTGCGGATTGGGCTGCAAGGGCAAGTCTGGCGGCACTACGCCGAGCACAGGCGTAATGTCATACCCGGTGCGGGTGCGGAACGGATCGGACGTGCCGATAATGCGCACGTGGGCAGGGTCGAGCGCGATTTCCTCATGCGCTTCGCGCAGGGCTGCCGTTATCGGATCTTCGCCAGGATCGATCTTGCCGCCCGGAAAGGCCGCCTGCCCGGCGTGCTGGCGCATTGTTTCGGGCCGATGGGTAAGGAGGACGCCCGGCTGCGGGCGGTCGGTGACAGCGATCAATACAGCAGCGGGGCGCAAAACCCCCGGCGGTGCAAGTGCATCGCCCAGCAAATCGACATCACGCGCATGGCCATGCGCAAACTCGCGGGAAAGACGGTCGAACAGCACGCTCATTGCGGCACCAGCGAGAAAGTGGTGCCCTGGCTTGATACGGTCCAGTCATCGCCCAACGCCAGCGCATGGTTCGCCAGTTGCGTATATGTGCTGCGGTTGAGGCGTGCTTCGCAGCCGTGGCGTATGGCAAGGTAAAGAGCGGGAACATCGGCACTGCCGGCTGCGCGCAAGGGGTGATCGCGCCCGGCAATGATCAGATCGTCCGTATTAAGGCGGAATGCCAGCGCGCCTTCTTTCACTGTCATGTCAGTTGCAATGAAGGCGGCGTCTTCCACTTCGATTGAGAGCTTCTGCACCGGGGTGACGAGCCAGTGCTGCCCACTGTTGTCCCTGGTGAGCAAGGATGCGAATGCGCGAACCATGGCAGGGCGCGTAATCATGCTGCCATCATGGAACCATGTGCCGTCGGCGGCGATACGCATGTGGCTGTCATCCGTTTCGGCAGGCGCCCAACTGTCCACTGGCGGCAATTTCCGCGCAGCCACAGCTTCTGCCAGTTCCGGCAGGGACATGGCGGCAATTTCCGGTGGCGGTTCGTAAGGCATCGGTTGTGTCGATGCCAGAACAGTTCAGCCGCGCCAAGGCCCCAACATGCCACGGCGGGGGAGGACGGCAGGATTTTCGCACCGTACCAGCAGGCGGGCAGGGTCAACAGGGCCGGGAACCTGCCAGCCTTGCGTAGGGGCAGCGTGAAACTGGAAGAAGCGGCCATAATACGCTTCATCCCCGATCATCACCAGCGGCAGTGGCGCCCGCGCATCGAGAGCGCCGAGCATGGCCATCATCAGCGCCTTGCCGAAGCCTTCTGTCTGTCGTTCCGGCACAACGGCGACAGGGCCGACCAGCAGCATCGGGTGCGCGCGCCCGTCGTCGTCAGTCAGCGCGACGGGCCAGACCTGTATCGTCCCGGCGAGGTAGCCGTCTTCATCCAGTGCGGCGAAGCTGAGACCGGGCAGCCAATCGACTCCATCGCGGATGCGATAGGCCGTTCGCTGGCGGCGTTCCGGTTCAAACGCGCGGTCCAGCAATTGTTCGATCAGTTGAGGATCGATCTCGGCAAGGGGAATCAGGTCAGCCATTTGCCGCGCGCGGATAGGGTGCGCAATCGCGCTTGTCGATTACTTTTGCGTCGCGGTGCTGGTGGCGGGTAGTGCGGGGGCACGCGGGGTTAGCCGCATCAGGCGTGCATCCTTGCCATCTTCCGCCAGCCAGAGCGCACCATCAGGGGCCTGGGCCACGGCACGCAGGCGCGAACCGAAGGCGTAGCGCGCTTCCTCACGGGCGGTTTCTCCCCTGATTGAAACCCGCACAAGCGCTTCGCTGGCAAGGCCGGTGATGAGCGCCTGTCCATGCCACGCGGGAAAGAGCGGGCTGGTCATGAACAGCATGCCCCCCGGCGCGATGACAGGCGACCAGCTCATCGCAGGCGCGGCAAGGTCGGGGCGAGTGGCGTGACCGGGTATCGTTTCACCGCTGTAGTGGACCCCGTTCGATACCAGCGGCCAGCCATAGTTGTTGCCGGGCTCGACGAGGTTCAACTCATCGCCACCGCGCGGCCCATGCTCAATTTCCCACAGGCGGCCATCGGGCGCAAAAGCCAGCCCCAGAATGTTGCGGTGGCCGAATGACCAGATTTCATCAGTCGGGCTTCCACGCCCGGAAAAGGGGTTGCTTGTGGCTGTAGAGCCATCAAGCTTGAGCCGCACGATCGTGCCTAGCGTGTTGCTGGTATCTTGCGCGGGCGCCATTTTCTGTCGATCCCCGCTGGCAATAAAGAGATATTGGCCATCAGGCGAAATGGCGATCCGATGGGAAAAGTGGCCGCGTCCGGTGACTTTGGGCTGTTGCCGCCAGATCACGGTGAGGTCGCGGATCGCGCAGTCACCGCCCGATGCGCAACTTAGCGTGCCGCGCCCGACGGCTGCGCCGCGCTTGTTGCCGCTGCCCGGTTCGGCCCAACTCAGATAGACTGTCCGCCCTGAAATGTCCTTCGCAGCCTCGCTTGCGAGAAATGCAATATCGCCCAATCCGCCCTGGCCACCATAAGCAACTGTGGGCGCACCGCTGACGGAAAATTTACGGCCTGTTGCAGTGTCATAGCCGACAATCGCCCCGGCCTTCCGGGTGATGAACAACACAGGCGTTCCCGGCGCAAAGGCCATCGCCCATGGTTCGTCGAGGCGTGTTGCGGTTTCGATTTCAAAAGCCTCGGCAGCCTTGATTGTCGTATCGGTCGGGCGGGAAGATGCGTGGCTTTCCCCCGCCGGATTGGCACCGCAGCTTGCGAGTGCGACACAGGTGCTTAGGATGGCAGTTATCAGAAAATTGCGTTGGACCATGTTTGCAGCAATCCCTCACGAACGATTTTGTGCCAGCGGACAGACATTTCTGGCCGGGGTGGACGAGGCTGGACGCGGGCCGCTGGCCGGGCCAGTGGTCGCTGCCGCGGTCATCCTGTGTGACAATCCGCCGCAAGGCCTGGCCGATTCGAAGAAGCTGCGACCTGCACGGCGAGAGCAACTGGATGAACAGGTTCGCGCCACGTGCGCCTGGGCTGTGGGTGTGGTCGACGCCGAAGAAATTGACCGCATCAATATCTTTGCCGCGACGATGCGCGCGATGACGATTGCAACTGGGCGGTTGAGCGAAGCACTGGGGCGTGATCTGCATGAAGTGCTGATCGATGGCAACAAGACACCTGCCGGGCGCGAAGATGGCTGGCGCTGGCCAGCGCGCCCTATTGTCGGCGGTGACGGGATCGAGCCATGCATTTCCGCCGCGTCTATTATCGCAAAAACATGGCGTGACCGACTGATGCGCAGCTATGCCGAGCAGCACCCCCATTATGGGTGGGAGCGGAACATGGGCTATGGCACTCCGGAGCACATGGCCGCATTGCGCGAACATGGTCCAAGCCCCATTCACCGCCGCAGCTTCGCGCCTGTCGCCCAGCTATCGCTGCTCTGATTTTAAGGTCTGGACATTGCACGCAAGCGATGTCATGCAATTTAGTAAATTGGTGAACTAAATTATCCGTTCGGCCCGCCAGGCCATGTCGAGAGGTCATTATGCTCAATCGCGATTCCAGTCCTATCTACAACGAAGATCATCGCGCGTTTCGTGAAACTGTGCGCAAATTCATGGAGCGCGAGTTTACCCCGAACCTTGAAGCATACGAGGAAGCGGGCAAAGTGCCGAAAGAGTTCTGGCGCAAGGCTGGCGAAGCAGGGCTTTTGTGCCCTTCCGTTCCTGAAGAGTTTGGCGGTCTCGGCCTTGATTTCACGTTCAATGCCATCATCAATGAAGAAATCACGTATGCCATGATGGCGGATGGCATCACGCTCCACAATGATGTCACGACGCCGTATTTCCTGCGTTACACGACGCCCGAACAAAAAGATTACTGGCTGCCCCGTATCCTTAGCGGTGAAGCGATCACGGCCATCGCGATGACAGAGCCGGGCGCGGGTTCCGACTTGCAGGGCATCCGCACGACCGCGCGCCGCGACGGTGACGCGTTCGTCATCAACGGATCAAAGACGTATATCACCAATGGCCAGAACGCGGATGTCATTCTGACTGTCTGCAAGACGGACCCGGACCTGGGGGCCAAGGGAACGTCGGTCATTCTGGTTGAATCTGACCGGCCCGGATTTGAACGGGGACGCAACCTCGACAAGGTGGGGCAGTGGAGCGCCGACACATCCGAACTGTTCTTCAATGATGTGCGCGTGCCGGCAAGCAACGTGATCGGTGAGGTCAATCGCGGTTTTATCTATCTGGTCAGTGAACTGGCGCAGGAAAGGTTGTCCATTGCCCTTTCATCGCAAGTTGCCGCCCAGCGCGCCTATGATGAGGCGATTGCGTTCACCAAGGATCGCACCGCTTTTGGCAAGAGGGTGTTCGATTTCCAGAACACGCGTTTCACGCTCGCAGATCTTCAGGCGAAATTGCAGGTCGGGTGGGCGCATATCGATTGGGCCATTGCTCGCCATGTCAAAGGTGAACTGACGGTGGAGGAAGCTGCGGCAGCCAAATACTGGCATAGTGAAATGGCATGGATGGCGTGCGATGCAGCCATGCAGATGCACGGCGGCGCAGGTTACATGAACGAATACAATGTCGCGCGCGTCTGGCGTGATCAGCTTATCCGCCGGATTTATGGCGGCACGTCTGAAATCATGAAAGAACTGGTTGGCCGTTCTCTCTAACGCGCTCTGATCGGGAAAGGTCAGGGCCGCCATATGGCGGCCCTTTCCGTTCATTCCCAGTCGATCATGTCGAAGTCGCGTTTTTCAGAGCCGCATTCCGGGCAAATCCAGTCTTCCGGAATGTCAGCCCAGCGTGTGCCGGGCGCGATCCCATCTTCCGGCCAGCCTTCGGCTTCATCGTAGATGTAGCCGCAGTTCAGGCACTTGTAACGGCGAAACGGCTCAGACATCGGTGCGGCTCATAATGACATTGAGGTGTTCAAAGCCATTGGTGAAACAGGATGCCAGGCGTTCCGGTTCACCTGCGATCTTCACTTCCATATCCCGTTTCGCCATTTCTTCGATCAGTGTCGCAACCTGTAACTCCGCCAGGCGCGCGCCAAGGCAGCGGTGAATGCCATAACCGAATGACAAGTGACGGCGGGCATTTTCGCGCTCCGGATTCCAGCGGTCAGCATCGGGAAAGACGCTTTCGTCACGGTTGGCCGAGTTATACCACAGCACAACCTTGTCACCTTTCCTGATCTGCTTTCCCTTGAATTCCACATCGCGCGTTGCGGTTCTGCGCATGTGGGCAATGGGCGTCTGCAGGCGAATGGTCTCCGTTGCCGCGCCAGAGGCGAGCTTTTCTGGATCGGCTTTGACCTTGGCCCAGGCATCGGGGAACCGATTGATCTGGTCGATCAGGCCAGACATGGAATTCCGTGTCGTATCGTTGCCGCCCACCAGCAGAAGGGCGATGGCGCCGATGAAACGCTGTTCGTCCATATCGCCATAGTATTCCGAATGCGCCATCATCGACAGCAGGTCGCCCTTGGGTGGTGCGGCGCGGCGCTCGTCATAGATTTCCTTGAATCGCGAGGCCATTTCAAAAACATGACGTTCGCGTTCAGCATTGAGCTGCGGATCGGGACCAATGTCGATCTTGGCCGCCCAGTCTGACCAGACGGGCAGTTTGTGCCGTTCTTCCCACGGGAAATCGAACAACGTCGCAATCATTGCCGTGGTCAACGGAATGGAAACACTATGCACCCAGTCGAATTCTTTACCCACAGGCAGGGAATCCAGCACTTCGGCGGTGCGCTGACGCAATGCTCCGGCGAGTTTCTGGATCTGGGTCGGAGCGACGGCAGGGGCAATGGCCTTGCGCTTTTCGGTGTGCTCCGGCTCGTCCATGGCAATGAACATCCGTAACTGGACGCCAGTATCCTGCATGTCGAAAATCACGATCCCGCCATGTTCCCAGGATGACGAAAACGTCTCTGCATCGGATTCGACGGCAATTACATCGTCGTAACGGGTGATCGACCAGTAAGGGCCGAAGAAACTGTCCGGGCAGTAACTGACAGGGTCATCCGACCGCAGTTTTTCAAACAATGGGCGCCAGCTGTTGGCTTTCCAGAGTTCCGCACGGGACACATCAAGTTCAGGCTTTGCCGCAAGGGTTGCCATGGTCGCCATCCTCTTTTTGCTGACCCCGTTTGCGGGGTTCTGCCGAATATGAAGTTACAAATATATTTTGCGTATATCGAATACGTATTCGGACTTTACAGCTTTGTCAGAGTCGGGTCAACCATGTCCACATGCGTTCGGCCACACCGCCCGCCCAGACCTGCCGTGCGGTGACTTCTTCTGTGTTGAGCAAGCCGCTGTCGGGCGCAAAACCCATGGCGCGCACATCGCGTTCAATCCGGGCGGCATCTTCGAGAAACCATGCCAGTGTCACAGCCTGCTGGACCGTCTCGCCTGCCACCACCGCGCCATTGCCGCGCATGACAATGGCTGGCGATTCGCCCATCGTGGCAACAAGTTCCCGTGCGGCGGCGTCATCGCGCAGCAAGCGCGGGTCCGGCCAGAGCGGAACGTCATCGAAATAGGCTCCGATCCCGTGGCGCGGCGTGGGGACGATCCCTTGAGTGGACAGCGCCATCAGCGCCGGGGGCATCACGCGGGCAACGGCACCGATGCCGGGTCGATTGCGGTAAATCTCCCGGTGGATGCGGACTTCACCCAAAACGCCCTGCGGCAAGTCTGCATTGACGCGGCACACGGTTCCCGGTGTATCGCCCACGCAGGCCAGCGGCTGCGGCGCGCAGACAAGGAAATGTTCCGCGTCCAGCCGCATTGAAACATGGCCATAGGCATGGACCAGCCCGCCGTTTGCCAGTGCTGCCGCAGCCTGCTGGACAAGTGCTTGCTGTTCTGCGCTGGCTTCAGCCATTGTCCTTCGCTCCGGCGAGGTCGAGTGCGATATCGACGATCATGTCTTCCTGCCCGCCAACCATCTTGCGGCGACCGACCTCTGCCAGAATGGCGCGTGTGTCCACGCCATAGTCTGCACTGGCCTTTTCCGCGTGGCGCAGGAAGCTGGAATAGACGCCCGCATAGCCCAGAGTCAGTGTTTCGCGGTCCACACGCACAGGCCGGTCCTGTAGCGGGCGCACAAGGTCTTCTGCCGCATCCATCAGGGCGTAAAGATCGCAGCCGTGGTTCCAGCCATAACGATCTGCCGCCGCGATGAACACTTCGAGCGGGGCGTTGCCTGCCCCTGCGCCCATACCGGCGAGGCTGGCATCGACGCGCACGGCGCCATTCTGCACCGCGACAATGGAATTGGCGACGCCAAGGCTGAGGTTGTGGTGCGCGTGGACTCCGCGCTGCGTTTCCGGTTTCAGCACGCGGTCATAAGCCTGCAACCTGGCGGCATATTCATCCATGTTCATGGCCCCGCCGCTGTCTGTCACATAGACGCAGTGAGAGCCGTAATCTTCCATCAATTTGGCCTGACCGGCCAGCGTTTCAGGATCGGTCATGTGGCTCATCATCAGAAAGCCGGACACATCCATGCCAAGGTTACGGGCGGCTTCGATATGCTGTTTGGAAACGTCTGCTTCCGTGCAATGCGTCGCAATGCGGACCGAACGCACACCCAGATCATAGGCGCGCTTGAGATCATGCACGGTGCCGATGCCGGGCAACAGCAGCGTGGTCAGCACGGCGTTTTCCAGCACGTCGGCCACCGCGGCAATCCAGTCCCAGTCCGTATGGGCGCCGAAGCCGTAGTTGAACGAACTGCCCTGCAACCCGTCGCCATGCGCGACCTCGATCGCATCGACTTTCGCGGCATCCAGTGCCTTTGCAATCGCCTGCACATGATCCAGCCCGTACTGGTGGCGGACTGCGTGCATCCCGTCGCGCAAGGTAACGTCCTGGATGTAGATTTTCTGGCTGGAGGGATCGAAGCTCATGCTGTTGCTCCTTCATGCATACGAAGCGCGATCTTCTCCGCCGTTTTCATGGCGGCCGAGGTCATGATGTCGAGGTTCCCGGCATAGGCAGGCAGGTAGTGCGCCGCGCCTTCCACCTCCAGAAACACGCTGACCTTGAGGCCGGTAAACTCGCCCCCCTTGCCATCGTTCATTTCAGGGATGCGAAGCGGCTTGTTCGAACCGATATGTTCGAATTGCACCTGCTGTTTCAGGCGATAGCCCGGCACGTAAGTCTGCACTTCTGCCACCATGTCCTCAATGCTCTGGCGGATAGCGTCCTGATCGGCCTCCTCGCACAGGCAATAGACGGTGTCGCGCATGATCAGGGGCGGTTCGGCAGGGTTCAGGATGATG
>JAGREQ010000369.1 GCA_020446465.1 Novosphingobium sp.
TGGTCATTGCTTGTCTGCCTCCTGGCCAATCGCGTGCAACCTGTCACGCAAGGACACCTGTTCGAGGCTGCCGATTGGCAATGCCAGTAACAGGTCAATTCGCCGTTTGAGCATTCCGAAGGCGTCCATGAATGCAGCGGCCTTTTCAGCGTCGCTGCCTGTCACGGCTGCAGGGTCGGGTATGCCCCAGTGGGCAGTGACCGGATGGCCGGGCCAGACCGGGCAGCTTTCTGCCGCGGCGCTGTCGCATACCGTGAAAATCAGATCGAACTCTGGTCCGTCTGTAAAGTCGCTCCAGCTTTTGGAACGATAGCCTTGCGCCGGGTAGCCAAGCGTTTTCAGTGTATGGAGCGCATAGGGGTTGACTGTGCCGGTGGGGTTGCTGCCCGCGCTATAGGCCTTGAAACGGCCAGCGCCATCCTGATTGAGAATGGCTTCGCCAAGGATCGATCGGGCTGAATTGCCCGTACACAGGAACAGGACGTTGATGGTCTGGTCAGTCATGGCAACCTCTCAGGCGCAGGCGTTGGCAGCGTTTTGGGCTTCGCAAGGCGCGCCGCCGCAGCAGTTTTCGGTCAGATAACCCATCAGGGCGTTCATCGCGCCATAGTCTGCCGCGTAGATGATCGACCGGCTTTCGCGCCGCTGCGTGACAAGGCCGGCATTGGCGAGCTGGGCAAGGTGGAAGCTCATGGATGAGGCGGGGACATCCAGCCTTTCCGCCAGTGTTCCGGCGGCAATGCCTTCGCTGCCTGCTTCAACCAGCAGGCGAAACGCGGCAAGGCGATGTTCCTGTGAGAGCGCGGACAGCGCACGGATGACGTGATCGGCCTGCATGAAAACTTCCTATGATTCGATAATTATCGAAATATGGAATAGTAAGGCGAAATGCAAGCCGGACTGATCTGCGCGCGTCAGGTTCCGCAGAACGTGACGTATGGACCAAAGTCATCGGGTGCAGGCTGAGAGTAACTCTCCAGCCCTTCGCGTTCCGTAAAAGGCTGGGTTACAACATCGAGCAGCGCATGGAACGGTGCCATGTCCCCCACTTCGGCAGCGGCAAGGGCTTCTTCTACCTTGTGGTTGCGCGGGATATAGAGCGGGTTGACGGCATCCATGGCTGCGCGGCGTTCACCAGCGGGAAGGGTGTCCTTTTCCAGTCGCGCCTGCCAGTCGGTCAACCACGGGTCTATCGCTTGCGGATTGACGAACAAGGCGCGTATTGATTCAGGGTCTTTGTCAGGAACTTTTGCCAATTCCCTGAAAAAGAGCGTGAAATCGACCTGTTGCCCTTCCATCGCGGAAAAGAGCCGGTTGACCAGATCAAGATCATTTGCCTCTGGGGAGCCTAGCCCCAGTTTTTCCTGCATACCGCTGAGCCAGTGTGCCGCGTAACGATCAGGGAACGATTCCAGCAAAGCGTTCGTCGCATCAAGCCCGCCGGCCTCGTCAATCTGCATGATCGCGCCGATCAGTGCCTGCCCAAGCTGGACCATGTTCCAGCGGCAGATCAGTGGCTGCTGACCATAGGCATAGCGGCCATGTTCGTCGATCGAACTGAAGACCGTTTCAGGCGCGTATCTGTCCATGAAGGCGCAAGGGCCATAATCCAGCGTTTCGCCTGAAATGGCCACGTTGTCAGTGTTCATGACGCCATGAATAAAGCCGAGATTGACCCACTGCGCGACAAGCGAAGCCTGCCTGTCCATCACCCGCTCCAGCAGGGCGAGGTAAGGATTTTCGGCCCCGGCTGCATCGGGATAGTGCCGGGCAATGGTATAGTCTGCAAGACGGCGGACATGGTCGGTGCCCATATGGGCGGCGAAATACTGAAACGTGCCAACGCGGATATGACTGGCCGCCACTCGCGTCATGACAGCACCGGGATGCGTCTTTTGGCGGAAAACCTTCTCTCCCGTTGTCGCCACGGCCAGCGCGCGGGTGGTGGGTACACCCATTGCGGCCATGGCTTCGGACACCAGATATTCGCGCAGGGCGGGGCCTATGGCGCTGCGCCCGTCGCCATTACGTGAAAACGGGGTGGGTCCGGAACCCTTTAGCTGAATGTCGAAACGCGCGCCGTCCGGGGCGAGATGCTCACCTAGCAGGAGCGCGCGGCCATCGCCCAGTTGCGGTGAAAAATGGCCGAACTGGTGGCCAGCATAGGCCAGAGCAATCGGCTCTGCGCCTTGTGGCAGCGTTCCATCCGCGAAAACATCCGCCAGTGTGTCGCCATTCTCGCCGTTGGGGTCAGGGGCGAGGCCCAGACGGTTTGCCAGCGATGTGTTGAAAAGCAGCAGACGCGGTTCTTTGGCGGGGGTGAGCTTCCACGGCGCATAGAAGTCCACCAGATCACGGGCGT
>JAGREQ010000370.1 GCA_020446465.1 Novosphingobium sp.
CGCAACGCCGCGGCCGCTGCATGCAGGGCGCGCGCCTTGGCCGGATCATCCATCCGCGCCAATATGCGCTGCGCAGCACGTCCGGCTTGCGCCATTTGCGCAATCACGGCCTGAGCCTCCTGCCCGCTCATTGCGTGGCTGCGAATTGATTCTTCTGCACTTGCCATGGCGCCCCGGTAGCAGCAGCGCATCGATCTGTCAGGGCGGGATTTGCCCCTCCCTTTGGTTAACGGCAGACAGGTAATTCCCCCTGTCGCAAACTTACAAAACGATTCATCGCGTGACTCCATCGCCTCACCCCAAAGTGGGGCGAGTCGATTCGACCCCCCGGCACCCCCGTGTTAGCCGCCTTTCCCAATCGCTCGGGTCGAGTCGTGGGGTCGCATTGTCTAAATCTGAAAATATCAGCGCACTGTCCCGTCGTGTGCGCGACATGTTTCCTGACCGTGAGTTCTTCATGCGCTCGCAGGGTCAGGTGCGCTTCATCAAGGTCTCTTCCCGCATTCAGATGATCCTCGCCGCCGCGATTCTCGTGGCGCTGCTGGCCTGGGGCATCAGCATGGCCGGCATGGCCTGGTCGCAATATCGCGCACAGGCTGACCGCGCCTCGCTGCTCCAGCGTGAAGCACAGGTGGCCAGCGCGAAAGAGCGCGTCGATGCCTATCGCGATGATATTGACCAGGTGGCGCAGGATCTGGTCCGTCGCCAGGACGTGATCGAAAAGATGACAGCAACGCTGGACCTGCCCGAAGACGCGCAGGAGGAAGAAACCGTCAGCGATTCTTCCAGCGAAGCGGAAAAAGCCATCGCCAAGGTCAGCGCAAGCATGCCCGAAGCGGCCGCGCTGGTCCGCATCGAAGCCCGCCAGATCGCTTATGTCGAACGGCTGACCCGCTATGCCGATCGCCGTGCCCGCCGCGCTGAACAAGCCATCCGCAAGCTGGGCCTCAACCCCGAAGCCATGCTGCAAAACGCTTCGACCGAGGCAATGGGTGGCCCCTTTGAAGGCATTTTCGGCAGCAAGCAGGCGCGTATTGATCCGCGCTTTGAACGGCTTGGCCTCAGCCTCGCCCGGATGGAAGCGCTGGAAAGCGGGCTGGAATCAGTGCCGCAGGTGCTGCCCGCCAATGTCATGATGGTCACCTCCAGCTATGGCTATCGCCGCGATCCCTTCACCGGGGCCGCCACCATGCATAGCGGGCTGGACTTCAAAGGCCCGATGGGCGCACCGATCTATGCCGCTGCCAAGGGCACGGTAAGCTTTGTCGGCCGCAAGTCCGGCTATGGCAATGTCGTGGAAATCAGCCACGGTAACGGTTTGATGACCCGCTATGCCCATATGTCGCGGTTCAATTCCACTGTCGGGCAGGAAGTCGCCGCGGGTGACGTGATCGGCGCGATTGGCAGCACGGGCCGTTCCACCGGCCCTCACCTCCATTTCGAGGTGCGTATCAATGAACGCGCGGTCAACCCGCGCACCTTCCTGGAGGCAGCCCCCGATGTTCTCAAAGAAATCCGCGCCGAACGCAGCGCCGGTAGCGAGGGCTAGACCGATGGCCAGCAATTCGACCTTTTCCGTGATCGGCGCCGATGTGAAGATCACCGGCGACATCTCCGCTTCGGCTGATCTGCATGTCGACGGCACGATCGAAGGCGACATCACTTGTGCCTCACTGGTGCAGGGTGAAAGCTCCGTCATTCAGGGCGCCATCACCGCGGAAAGCGCGCGGCTGGCAGGCAAGGTGACCGGTTCGATCACTGCCCGCGATCTGGTAGTGCTGAAATCCGCCCGCATCGAAGGCGATGTGCATTATGATGCGCTGACCATTGAACAGGGTGCCGAAGTGGATGGCCGCTTTGCCCACCGTGTGCCGGGCAAGACCGCTGCGCCCGCCGCAAGGCAAGGCGACGAATCGGTCCTGATCCTCAATAACTGAGCCAGTTCGCTAGAGAACCTCAGCGCGCAGGGCCTTGCGGTCCAGCTTGCCGATCAGCGTCTTGGGCAGAGTGTCGCGGATCACCACCTGATCCACCCGTTCATGCTTGCCGATTTTCGCGTTGAGCCAGTCCTTTAGCGCGTCACCGTCGGTTGAACCCGGTTCTGTCAGAGTGACATAGGCGCGCGGCACTTCGCCGAGATAGTCATCGGGCACACCGATCACCAGCGCTTCCTTCACCGCTGGATTTTCCAGCAGCACATCTTCGACCTGGCTGGGGAAGACCTTGAAGCCGCCCACCGCGATCATGTCCTTGATCCGGTCCACGATCTTCAGGAAGCCATCTTCGTCCAGCACCGCGACATCGCCCGTGCGCATCCATTGCCGCCCGCCATGCTCGACAAAGGTTTCGGCCACAGCGTCC
>JAGREQ010000371.1 GCA_020446465.1 Novosphingobium sp.
TCGATATGGAGCAGGTCGAGCGCCTTGCTCAGGAGCATAAGCCAAAGCTGATTATTGCGGGCGGCACGGCCTATTCGCGGCACTGGGACTTTGAAAAGTTCCGTGCAATCGCGGATTCCGTCGGGGCTTACCTGATGGTGGATATGTCGCACTTTTCCGGCCTGGTGGCAGGTGGTGCCCACCCCTCCCCCTTCCCGCACGCGCATGTTGTCACCAGCACGACCCACAAGAGCCTGCGCGGCCCGCGTTCGGGCATTGTGCTCACCAATGACGAGACAATCGCCAAGAAGGTAAACTCGGCCGTATTCCCCGGTATGCAGGGCGGGCCGCTTGTGCATGTGATCGCTGCCAAGGCTGTGGCTTTTGGTGAAGCGCTGCGGCCGGAGTTCCGTGATTATGCAGCGCGGATTGTCGACAATGCTCGCGCTCTTGCAACCAGCCTTGAAGATGCGGGGCTTCGCATCGTTTCCGGCGGAACGGACAATCACCTGATGCTGGTCGATCTTACGGCCAAGGATGTTACCGGCAAGGCCGCTGAAAAGGGCCTCGACCGGGCATGGCTGACTTGCAACAAGAACGGCATCCCGTTCGATACGCGCAGCCCCTTTGTTACCAGCGGCGTCCGGCTCGGCACACCGGCAGGCACAACCCGCGGTTTCGGCGTTGAAGAGTTTCGCAAGATCGGCGCGCTGATTGCCGAGGTTGTCGATGGCATGGCCCGCAATGGCGATGAAGGCGACGGTCAGGTTGAAGAGCGCGTCCGTGCCCAGGTCGAAGAACTGTGCGGCGCGTTCCCGGTCTATCCCGGCATGTGACCGGTTGCCAGTGAAGGCATAACTCCATGCGTTGCCCTTTCTGCGCCCACGACGATAGTCAGGTAAAGGATAGCCGCCCGACAGAGGATAATGCGGCTATCCGTCGCAGGCGGCAGTGCAGCAGTTGCGGTGCGCGGTTCACGACGTTCGAGCGGGTTCAGTTGCGCGAAGTCACGATTATCAAGTCGGGTGACCGGCGCGAGGCCTTTGACAGGGAAAAGCTGGAACAGTCCGTCGCACTGGCCTGCCGCAAGCGCAATGTCTTGCAAGACCGGCTCGACCAGCTTGTGTCGGGTATCCAGCGGCAGATCGAAACACTGGGCGAGGCAGAGATCGCATCGGCCCGTATTGGCGAGATGGTGATGGACGGGCTGCGACAGCTTGATACCGTTGCCTATATTCGCTTTGCCTCCGTTTATCGCGATTTCAACGAGGCCAAGGATTTCGAGGATTTTGCCAGCACTGTGCGGGATGCCGGTGCGGGTGAATAAACCTGTTATCGTCCTCGTGCGCCCGCAACTGGGCGAAAATATCGGCAAGGCTGCACGGGCCATGCTCAATTTCGGGTTGGCGGAATTGCGGCTCGTTGCGCCGCGCGATGGCTGGCCGAACCCAAGCGCAGGCCCTGCTGCCGCAGGCGCAGATATTGTGCTGGAACAAGCGCAGATCTTCGACAATCTGGCCGATGCCGTGGCCGATTGTGCCCATGTCTATGCCACCACCGTCCGCAAGCGCGGGGTGACGAAACCTGTCCTCACGCCAGAGCAGGCCGCGCAGGAAATCACGGCGGAAACCGGCCGTCATGCCGTGCTGTTTGGCCCGGAACGGTCTGGACTGGAAACTGATGATGTGGCTGTTGCGCGGGCGATCGTGACTGTGCCTGTGAACCCCGAATTTGCTTCGCTCAACCTTGCGCAGGCAGTCATTCTGGTGGCTTATGAATGGTCAAAACGCGCCATCAGCGCACCAGATGCCAATCTTGCCCAGCCAACCGTTGAAGAGTTGCTGCCCCCTGCCCCGCAGGAGGAACTGGACGGCATGATCGCCCAGCTTGAGCAGATGCTGGAGCCGCGCGGATACTTCCTGCCGGAATCCCGCGCTGCCGCGACACATCGCACCTTGCGCACAATGTTGACCAAGCCCGGATGGAACCATCTGGAAGTACGAACCATGCGCGGCGTGCTTTCGTCTCTGGCAAAGCCCCCACGCAAGGGTTGATTTCGCCGCGAAACCTGTTAGTGGCGCGCCTTCGCAATTGATCCCGCACCCCGGTGAAGCGGTGATCACATTCTCGTCTTTGCGCGAAATGGTGCGGTTCCGGGTTGAAGCGCGGGCACACGGCCTGTGTAGCAAATTGAAGGAAAGTCCTATGTCGAAGCGTAAAGCCGCCAAGTATAAAATTGATCGCCGGATGGGTGAAAACATCTGGGGTCGCCCCAAAAGCTCCGTCAACCGTCGCAGCTATGGCCCCGGTCAGCATGGCCAGCGCCGCAAGAGCAAGCTGTCGGACTATGGCATTCAGCTGCGCGCC
>JAGREQ010000372.1 GCA_020446465.1 Novosphingobium sp.
ATTCGCGCCATGAAAAAGCCCGCCTCCGGCAGGGAGGCGGGCTTCATTCCGTAAGGCCGTCAGCTCAGTTGTACTGATCAGTTGTACTGGCGCCGGCGGCTTGCGAGATTCTTTTTCATCTCGTTGATCTTGTCGATCAGCGCATCGGCCGAACCGTTGGTGCGGTCCAGCAGGGCGAGGAACTGCGCCCGCTGCTCGATGCCGAGCCAGATCAGGTTGCCGTCGATATTCAGGGCCACGTCGACCACCTGGTACTGGCCATCGCGGGTCAGCACCCGCCAGCGCACGTCCATGTCCTTGCCATCATCGCGTTTGATGACGGTGTTGACGATCGAATCACTGTCGGACCGGTCGACCGAATCCTTCACCTGCACGGCTTCGCCGCGATAGGCATCGAGTTCGGATTCGTAGACGGCCAGCGCATATTCGCGGAAGACCTTCTGGTAGCGGGCCAGCTCGTCGGGCGTGAAGCGGCGGGCATATTTGCCGACGGCAAAGTTCGCCACCGCCTGCATGTCGGTGAACTGGTCCATATAGGCATTGAACTTGGCGGTACGCTGATCCGCGTCGAGCGTCGGATCATTCAGGGAAGCCAGAACATCGCTGGCATTCTTCTGCACATAGGCTTCCGTCTTCGCGTCCGCGAGGGCCGGCAGGGCCAGCGCGGCGAACGCGGCCAGGGCGATTACGGGGGAGGTCAGGCGTTTCAAGGAAGGCTCCTGCTTACGGTGAGGCGTCTTGGCTATTGTTCAAATTCGTCAAAATCTGGGAGATCTTCGTACAACTCGGTCTCATCTTCCGACCGACCATTACGGATCTCTGCCTGACGCTGAGATGAATAAATCCTGCGAAGGGCAATATAAGGCTCAGGTTGAGCGTTCAGTTGCTTGATTTCATCGTCGAGGGCGACGCGGGCATTCAGGCCGCCGAGAACGCCCCGGCCCGTGGCGATCTTGTCGTCCAGATCGGGATCGCCATCGAATTCGGTCCAGGTCAGCGGATCAAATGCGTAATCAACGCCTTTTCCCACCATGTCACGCGGCGTGGTTGGGCCGAGAAGCGGCATGACGAGGTAGGGGCCGCTATCGACGCCCCAGACGGCGAGCGTCTGTCCGAAGTCTTCCGAATGGCGCTCAATGCCAAAATGGTCTGCCGCGTCCCAGAGGCCTACAAGGCCCACAGTTGTGTTGATGGTGAAGCGATAGAAGGTGTCGGCTGCCCGGCTCGGCTCGGCCTGCAGGACGTCGTTCACGAAGATAACGGGGGATTTAAGGTTGCGCAGGAAATCGCCGACCCGGTCACGTGCGAATTCCGGGGTTACGGTCTTGTAGGCACCGGCAACGGGGCTAAGAGCGTATTTGTCCACGCCATTATTGAACGCGAACATCTGACGGTTGAAGCCCTCATAGGGATCGTTAATGGTGCCCGGATCCGCCGTGGTCTGTGCAGGCGTCGTGGCGCAGGCGCCAAGGCTGATGGCCAATACGGTGGCCGCAAGTCGAGCGTTCATTTGACGATTTCCCGTTTCTAGGCGCGCTAGATGGTCTCTGCATCCGGACGGCGCAACTGATCCTTGTGTAATAGTGATTACATGCGACTATGCTGCAACAGCATATTGGTTCCTTGCAAAACGTATAAATGATCGTTTATACGTTTTTCATGAGCGCCCGATTTGATCTGACACTGGACCGGTTACGTGCAGCCGGTGAGCCGACGCGACTGCGCATACTGGCGCTGTTGCGCGAGCGTGATCTGTCGGTCGGGGAGTTGGTGCAAGTACTGTCATTGAGTCAGCCACGTCTTTCGCATCATCTAAAGGCCCTGACCGGAGGTGGACTGGTCGAACGCCTGCCGGAAGGTTCCTTCGTTTTTTATCGCGCAGCGAGCCGCGGCGATGCGCGGGTTTTCCTTGATTCGCTATTCGCGCAGCTGGGCGAAGACGTACCGGTCTTTCAACGGGATGCGGAGCGGCTGGAGGAGGTCAGTGCGACCCGCGCAGCTTCGGCACAGACTTACTTCTCCTCTGTCGCCGAAAACTGGGATGCGATCCGCTCGCTTCATTATCCGAACGAGGCGATCGAGCAGGCGCTGCTGGACCTCGCCGGACCAGGACCATTCCGTCATGTCGTGGATTTCGGAACCGGGACGGGACGGATGCTGGCCCTTTTTGCCCGGCATGCCCACGAAGCCGAGGGAATCGACCTCAGCCATCACATGCTGACCGTTGCCCGCGCGAATCTGGAGCGGGATGGCATACCGGTGGCGCGTGTCCGTCAGGGCGACGTGACGGCGGCGCCGTTCGAGGACGAGTCGGCCGATCTCGTGATCATCCATCAGGTTCTTCA
>JAGREQ010000373.1 GCA_020446465.1 Novosphingobium sp.
CTTATGGTTCGAGCCGCCGCGCTTCGTATGTCAGCATGATAGGGATGCCATCGCGAATAGGATAAGCGAGGTTTGCGGCTTTCGAAACGAGTTCCTGTTTATCCTTGTCATAAATAAGGGTCGTGCGGGACAAAGGACAGACCAGGATTTCGATCAGGCGTGGATCAATTTGCAGATGTGTAGTTGCCGGTTGGTCATTCTCGGTCTGCGATTTATTGGTGTCCATCGTGTTGGCCAACTTCGTCTATTGAAGTTTGCGCGTTGCCCCGCAGGACTTCGCCAGGTCGATCTCGATAATCGCGACGAGGGTCTCGCCTCTGGCCTTTACATCCGGCGCTTCAAGCAGTGCCTGCTTTTCTTCCGGACCAAACGGGCCCATCATGGACATGGCATCTATAAGCAGAGCATTGCTGGCCTTTTCGATATCGCGCCAATCGATACGCAGGTTTCGTGCTTTGGAAAATTCCTTCAGCGCATCAATGATGACTGTACGGTCAATGTCCTTATCGGCTGCCGCCTCAATATCGGATGCGTAGGCCTGAAAATCGACCTTGCATTTGCGATAGGGTGTAAGGGCTTCAAGTTCATCAATAATTCTGAAGCGGGCCACACCCGTCAGGGTAATCAGATAGCGGCCGTCGCCGGTTTCTGCGAACTGGCTGATGCGCCCGGCGCATCCAACCGGTCGTAGTTCGGGGTTTTCCTTGAGACTGGCGCTGGCGTCCGCAGGCTGAATCATGCCGATGATACGATCTGACCGGATCGCATCATCGGTCATGGCCAGATATCGGGGCTCGAAAATATTAAGTGGCAGCTTTGCTTGGGGCAGTAGCAGAACACCGGGCAATGGAAATACCGGTATTGCCGCAGGTAAACTGTCAATCGTCGGATAAGGCGTCATCCTAGCCATAAGACCATCCTTGCGGTTGCTGCCAGGCAACTCTGTACTGCACCGATTCAGGGACAGATCAGGTCACAGATAATTAGAGCGCAAGTACCGCTTGTGAAGTGCCTGGCCGGCCCTGGTCAGGAAAACAGAATTGCTGACAGTTTACGACGGGCTTCGCGTGTATGTTCGGCCATCGGACCCCAGACGTCAAAAAACTCCAGCAATTGTTTGCGGGCGGCTTCGTCATTCCAGCCCCGCTCAGCGCGAATGATTGCAAGCAGGTTATCTGCCGCTTCCTCATACCTGCCGCTGGCGTTGAGCCCGACCGCAAGGTCGAACCTGGTCTGATGATCGCCGGGGTTCTCCTCCAGTTTGCTTTGCAAATCCGCCAGATCACCGACAGCTCCAGCTTGCTCCGACAGTTTGATTTCGGACAAAGCCGCAGAAATCGCAGGACTCTTCTGGATCGGATCGTCCAGCGCGTCGATAAATTCCCTCGCTCCGTCTATATCACCCATCCGTATCAGCGTACGCGCCAAACCGCCGTAGGCTTCCGTCTTGCTGTCGTCGGCTTGAATTGCAGATTGAAAACCTGCCAGGGCCTGATCGAAATCGCCGCTTTCCAGAGCGTTTTCCGCTACTTCAAGCATCTCCTTGAAGGCTGAGCCGATTGGTCCGACAAGACGTTCGATGAAGCCCTTGATCTGGGATTCGGGTACATTACCCATGAATCCATCCACGGGTTGGCCTCGCTGGAAGGCGATAACCGCGGGGATCGATTTAATTCCAAGCTGACCGGGGATCTGTGGGTTCTCGTCAATGTTCATTTTGACGAGTTTGACCTTTCCTTCGGCCGATTGGACGATTTTTTCCAGAACCGGCGCCAGTTGCTTGCAAGGCCCACACCAGGGCGCCCAGAAATCGACGAGTACGGGTTGTTCGGCCGACGCATCCATTACCTTGGCTTTGAAGTCGGCGGTTGTGACGTCTTCCACCGCATTTTCGGTTTTCTCGACCGAACCAAGCATAAGATCATTTCCGTCGTTCATAGTTTTCCTCGTTCTCCGCCTGATCTGTGTCTGTCGGCGCCCACAGTCTCAGGCAAGGGATTGGTTCGCTGCCGGAATGCACGCACTATAACGCGAAGCAGGAGACGTTGCGCGAAATATGTGTCCAGTAATTGGGAGCTTCCGCCCGGTCATACAAGTGCCGCAGACCAGGCTAGAGCATCGTGCGAAAAAGTGGTTGCCGGTTTTTCGCGCACAACGATGCTCTACTCTCTGGAATCGATCAGCTTTTGTGCCTTCAAACGGATCCGTTTGAAGGCACGCTGATCTTGCCTGTCATCACATATGCCGCGTCCGGAGCGGCCGGATGCGGCGTTCGATACGAAAGGGGGCGGGACCGCTACTTTGCCTCGACAAAGCTCTCCAGCACCATTTTGCGGCCGGCC
>JAGREQ010000374.1 GCA_020446465.1 Novosphingobium sp.
TCACAGCTTCGGGATCGTCGCCATTGACGTGGAGGATCGGAGCCTGAACGCCCTTTGCCACATCCGACGGATAGGGGGACGAGCGGGCAAATTGCGGGCTGGTGGTAAAGCCGATCTGATTGTTGATGACGAAGTGGATACAGCCGCCGGTGTTGTAGCCGCGCACGCCTGAAAAGCCGAAACATTCCCACACGATGCCCTGACCGGCAAAGGCCGCATCACCGTGGATCAGCACGGGCAGAACCTGTTCATGCTCGGCAAGATCGCCATGGAACGCCTGCTGCGCCCGGACTTTGCCCAGCACGATGGGATCGACCGTTTCAAGGTGGCTGGGGTTGGGAACAAGGCTCATGTGAACTTTGATACCGTCGAACTCACGGTCGGTTGACGTGCCAAGGTGATACTTCACATCGCCCGACCCGCCGACATCGTCCGGATTGGCCGACCCGCCCGAAAATTCGTGGAAGATCACGCGATAGGGCTTTGCCATCACATTGGCGAGCACGTTCAGGCGGCCACGGTGGGCCATGCCGTAGATGATCTCCTTCACGCCCATCGCGCCACCATATTTGATGACCGATTCCAGTGCCGGAATCATGGATTCGCCACCATCGAGGCCAAAGCGTTTGGTGCCGACGTATTTCTTGCCGAGAAACTTTTCGTATTGTTCGCCGCGAATGACGGCAGAAAGGATTGCTTTCTTGCCCATCAGCGTGAAGTCGATGGATTTGTCAGCGCCTTCCATGCGTTCCTGCAGGAAACGACGTTCCTCCACATCGGAAATGTGCATGTATTCCAGGCCGACAGTGCCGCAGTAATTGGCGCGCAGAATCTCGACCAGTTCGCGAACCGTGGTCCATTCCAGCCCGAGGTTGCCGCCGATATAAACGGGACGATCCAGCGCATCGCCGGAAAAGCCATGATATTCGGGGGTGAGATCGGCCGGAAGTTCCCGGTGGCTGAGGCGCAGCGGATCGAGGTCTGCACCGAGATGCCCCCGCACACGATAAGTGCGGATCAGCATCATGGCCCGGATGGAATCCGCAGCCGCCGTTTCAAGCGCGCTTTCGTCAACCTTGACGCCTGCCTTTTTGGCGGAATCGCGGATGGCAACCGAAAGGGCAGTCGGGTCGAGAGCGCGGGTCAGATCGTCTTCGTCCGCGCCGCCCGTCAGCGGCCAGCGCGGGTTTTGCCAGCTTGGTCCCTGTTGAGGGCTTTCCTGGCCCTGACCGGGGAGAAAATCGTGCAGTTCGTTACCCATCGGGTTACCTTCCATTCCCGGCATCACTGCCGGGTTTCGCTTGCAAGCTCAGTTCCCCCCCGCAGGCGGCCCCGTTGTGGCAGGGCCGCCCCCTCACGCGGTTCAGACGCGTTCTTTCAGAACGTCCGCCAGTGTTTCGCCAAGCAGCGACGGGGAAGGCGAGACGCGAATGCCGGCATCTTCCATGGCGGCAATCTTGTCTTCGGCGCCGCCCTGACCACCCGAAACGATGGCGCCGGCGTGGCCCATGCGGCGACCCGGAGGTGCCGTGCGGCCTGCGATAAAGCCAACGGTCGGCTTGGAGCGGCCTTTCTTCGCTTCATCCTTCAGGAACTGCGCGGCTTCTTCTTCCGCGCTGCCGCCGATCTCACCGATCATGATGATGGACTTTGTTTCATCGTCAGCGAGGAACAGTTCCAGCACGTCGATGAAGTTGGTGCCGTTCACCGGATCGCCGCCGATACCCACAGCCGTTGTCTGGCCAAGCCCGATATTCGTGGTCTGGAACACAGCTTCATACGTCAGCGTGCCGGAGCGCGAAACAACGCCGACCGAACCCTTCTTGAAGATGGAACCGGGCATGATGCCGATCTTGCATTCATCCGGCGTCAGCAGGCCCGGACAGTTTGGCCCGACCAGTCGCGATTTTGATTTCACCAGTTGCGCCTTGACCTTGACCATGTCCATCACCGGAATGCCTTCGGTGATGCAAACGATCAGCGGAATTTCCGCTTCGATGGCCTCAAGGATTGCGGCCGCAGCACCCGCCGGCGGCACATAGATGACCGAGGCATTGGCACCGGTCTTCTCCTTGCCCTCGGCGACGGTCGCGAAAATCGGCAATTGCGCACCGCTTTCGACCGAACCCCAGGTCTCGCCGCCCTTCTTGGGATGGATGCCACCGACCATCCTGGTGCCGTGATAGGCAAGTGCCTGCTCGGTATGGAAGGTGCCGGTCTTGCCGGTCAGTCCCTGAACCAGAACCTTGGTGTCTTTGTTGATCAGAATGGACATTGGTTCAGGCTCCTTTTACCGCCTTGACGATCTTTTGCGCCGCATCGTCGAGATCGTCG
>JAGREQ010000375.1 GCA_020446465.1 Novosphingobium sp.
TTGCAGGAATCCGCAATTCAGGCTGTGAAAAGCGCGTGTGGCGGCACAACGACGTTGCCCATCTCGAAGAACTTCTGGCAACCGAAGACCCGGCAGTGCCCAAGCTGATTGCTTTTGAAAGCGTCTATTCGATGGATGGGGATGTCGCGCCAATCCATGCAATCTGCGATCTGGCGGAAAAATATAACGCCCTTACCTATATCGATGAAGTTCACGCTGTCGGCATGTATGGCGCACGTGGCGGCGGTATTTCGGAACGCGACAACGCAGCCCACCGCATCGACATCATCGAAGGCACGATGGGCAAGGCGTTCGGCGTTATGGGCGGCTATATCGCGGCGGACAAGCGCATCATCGACTGCATCCGGTCCTATGCGCCGGGTTTCATTTTTACCACGTCGCTCAGCCCTGTGCTGGTGGCCGGCGTGCTTGCCTCTGTACGCCACCTGAAAAAGAGCACCGTCGAACGCGACGGCCAGCAAGCTGCCGCAGCGATGCTGAAACAGATGTTTGCCGATGCGGGCCTGCCAGTCATGGACACGACGACGCACATCGTGCCCCTGATGGTGGGTGATCCGGTCCGCGCCAAGAAGATCAGCGATATTCTGCTCGCTGAATATGGCGTCTATGTGCAACCGATCAATTTCCCGACGGTGCCGCGCGGGACAGAACGGCTGCGCTTCACCCCCGGACCCACCCATTCAGCAGCCATGATGGCCGATCTGACCAAGGCTCTGGTTGAAATATGGGATCGACTGGACCTCGAACTGCAAAAGGCTGCCTGAGCGCAAATTTCAGTGCATCCGGTATCACTGCGCTGGTCAGTTAAGTAAAAATCAACCATGCTGCGCCATTGTCGGGTGTTGAAAGCACGCACTACGTGCGCTTTGCACAGGTATATCGGGGGCCATGGCGGTCAGAAAACTTTTCAGGGGACTTGGCGCAAAATCTGACGACGGCGCCAATGATGCGGTGCATATTGTGGCCGCGGACGATACCGCTCGCCGCCTTGAAATCCTTGCCGATTACGAAACATCGGCAATGGCATGGATATGGGCCACGGATTCGGATGGCAACATTATCTACATGTCACCCGGAGCAGCCGACAAAATCGGACGCCCGCTGGAAGAAGTGCTGGCTCAGCCGCTCGCATCCGTTTTTGAAACAGACCCCGACAATCCCGATGAACGGTCGGACCGTCCACTGAAGTTTCAGATCAGCGCACGCAACAAGATCACCGACCTGATCGTCCGCTTTGTCAGGACACCCCAGAACGTCAACAACCCGCCAAAGTGGTGGTCGATTTCCGGCCACCCCAAGATGGACAAGTCAGGCAACTTCGTCGGTTATCGTGGCAGCGCCAAGGACGTGACGATCGAATACCAGCGCAAGATCGAGGATTCGCGACTTGCCGAGTACGATTCTCTGACAGGCCTTGCCAACCGGCACCGGATGTCACGTCGCCTGGATTCGATCCTCGCAGCCTACAAATCAGCCAAGCGCAGTTGCGCCGTCATGATGCTCGATCTTGACCGTTTCAAACAGGTCAACGACACAATGGGCCATCAGGCCGGCGATGATCTTCTTAAACAGGTGGCGGAGCGCGTTCAGGCGGTCATCGCCAACCGTGGTGAGATCGGGCGACTGGGCGGTGACGAGTTTCAGGTTATTCTGCCCGATATTGATGACCGCGGCAAACTGGGCGAAATTGCCGAAAAACTGATCCATATTGTCTCGCAGCCCTACCCCATTGGCGACAAGCGGGCGATTATCGGCACGTCTATTGGCGTTGCCATCGCACCTTACGATGGCGTGGAGCAGGAAGAGATTATCCATGCTTCCGACCTTGCGCTCTATTCAGCCAAAAACGGCGGGCGCGGGCAATTCCGGTTCTATTCCGCCGAATTGAAGGACGAGCGCGAAGAACGCCAGATCCTGCTGGAAGACTTGCGCGATGCGCTGACCAATGAACAGCTCGAACTGCACTATCAGCCCGTCGTGCGGACAGAGGACAGCATGGTTATCGGCTGTGAAGCCCTGATGCGCTGGGAACACCCCGATCGTGGCAACATTCGCCCTGACCTGTTCATCCCGATTGCCGAGGAATCGACCCTTATCAACCAGCTTGGTGAGTGGGCAATCCGCAAGGCTTGCGAGGATGCGATGCAGTGGCCAACCAGTATGCGCGTTTCCGTCAATGTGTCTGCAACACAGTTTGCCAATCAGGCATTCACGACAATCGTCACGAATGCCCTTGCCGCGAGCGGGCTGGAGCCTGACCGGCTTGAACTGGAATTGACCGAAAGCGTCTTCATGGGTGACAGCG
>JAGREQ010000376.1 GCA_020446465.1 Novosphingobium sp.
CTGGCGATCATCCCGGAAGAGCAAGGACAGCTGGTCGCGGGCAAGGAGAAGATCCGGTTCCAAATTACGGCTGATCAGGTGCGCCGCCTGACTTTCACCGGAAACGCGCTTACGATTGAGGAGGCAACGGTTGATGGTCTGCCGGCGAAGGCTGTAGTCTCAGGCGATGTTCTCAGTTTTGATCTGCCTGAACCGTTTCCCAAAGGACGAATTGCGACACTTGAGGTTTCGTACAGGGGGCGGCCGACCCGCGGCTTGATCGCGCAGGAAGAAATTCTGTACACGAGCTACTTCGCATGTGACTGGATGATCTGCCTGCAAAATAAGTTCAGCGACAAAGCAACCTTTTCGCTCGCTCTGCAGGTTCCGGCCGGCGCGGACACGCTTGCGCCGGGTTCCATCATTGCAAAGCGATCGATATCTGACGGTCAGGAAATTCACTATTGGCACGAATCCCGACCCTATTCGCCCTATCTGTTCGGCTTTGCGGTTGGTCGCTTCTCTGAGGTTCGGTCTGGTCCATTCTCGTATGTCAGTGCCGGCGCAGAGCCAGATGAGTTGGCGAGCCGATTTGCTGAAACCAGCGATGTCGCCGAGTTCCTGGCTGGCAGGGCTGGATTGCCTCTGCCGGTCCCGAACTACAGCCAGCTTCTGGTCGAAGGGTTCGAGGCCCAGGAAGCGGCGACCTATTCAATTATCGGACGGAATGCGCTCCCAAGCGGTACGGATATTGCGGCAGAGGATTGGGTCATCGTTCACGAGCTTTCTCATCAATGGTGGGGGAACCTGATTTCCGCCGAGTCGATCACCGAGTTCTGGCTGAACGAAGGCATCACAACATTCATGACGGCTGCCTGGAAGGAGCATCGGTACGGTGCTGCGGCCTATGACGAAGAACTGGATGTTGCACGTGCCAGGTTGGAAAAGGCGCGAGAAGCAGGCTTTGACAAGCCTCTCGCCTGGTCCGGACAGTACCCCTCACTCGCGGTCAGACGAGCCATTCAATATAGCAAAGGCGCCCTGTTCATGCACGAGCTTCGCCAAGTGCTGGGCGAGAAGGCATTTTGGGACGGTCTTAGATTGTTCAGCCAAACACATGCAGGTGGAACGGTGACCAGTATGGATCTGCAGCGTGCGATGGAGCAGGCCAGTGATCAAAACCTGGATTCGGTTTTCGCAGCTTGGGTATATGGCGAATAGTCCAAACTTGTGTCCGGTGACCCTTTAACAATCGTCCTTGTAGGGAAGGCAGGATTTCAACCGGATGATCGCGTCCTTGCGAGTGGTTACGCCAAGCAACCGAAAGATCTGCGACACGTGATTGCGGACGGTAAAGTGCGACAAATCAAGTCTTCGGCCGATCTCTTTGTTGGAAAGGCCGGTGAGGAGCAAGCGAACGACATCATCCTGGCGGTTGGTCAACATCGTGGCATCGAACCCCCGGTCGACGATGGATGGTGCGCGGTCGCTACCTTCCGTCCCAACCGGAGCAAGCTCGCAAATGCTAAGATATGATCCGTCCGGCAGGTTGGACTTTATTATCGTGGCAAGATCGGCCTGGTCTGTTTCAACGACAATGCGGATCTTCGGGGGCGGGGTTTGGTCTTGTTGAACAGCGGAGGAGGAGGTGCGGATGGGATCGCGTTGCAAACGAACTCTGCTGCGCCGCAAATGGCGGCGGCTTGGCTTGTATATACGCGATGCGGGAGGCTTGAGTTTTTTCATGCGTCAAATACTAACCGCTCCCGTTGCAAGCTCCCATGCACGCTCAAACGAAAGGCGTGCTGGATAGGGCCGATGTCCAAAAAATCTGCCAATGGCTATTGCAGGGGGGGTGAATGGCGCGCCTGGGCTTTGGCCAGAAAGGAAGAGGTGATGATTGTCGAACCATCATGGCCTGCTGAGCCTGTGGCGAACAATAGGCTTCACGCCAATAGTATCCGAAACGCCGCCCTGATTTTTGGGGTGTATTATTGGTCGGTGGTATTCCTGCTTTCCAGCGTTGTGTGGGCGGTTGCGGGAACCAACCCATGGGAATCCGCCCTCGGTAAGCTGGTGCATTATTCCTTGTGCTCGATTGTGGTTGTAGGCATCTCGATTGGCATGTTCCATTGGCACAAGTGGCTGATCCGATCGCGGGCGCCAGAAGACTCTCTGCTTTATCTCTTTCTCGGGTCGTTTTTGTTCGCCCTTGCGGCGGCGCCGGTTTGGGCGGGTTTGGGATTTGGGGTCTATGTTGCCTTTACCTGGCCCGCGCCGGTCACCTTCGACATCAGGGATTTTGGGTATGACATGGTCTATGGCGGCGGCCTGCTGTTCGGCTGGT
>JAGREQ010000377.1 GCA_020446465.1 Novosphingobium sp.
GGAATTGGGATGTTTCCTGAAATAACGGGCCGCAAACCGAATCCATGTTGCCGGTCGTTTGTCAGTGTCGAAACGGAAAACGCCACCAATCGTGTGGTCGGCGTCGGGTGTGCTGGTGACGAAATCTGCCCACTGACGCTCCACATCGGGAGAGCTGTGCGATTCCATTTTCCCGACACCGTTGTAGAGTATGTCGAAACGTTCGACCGGGATTTCCAGCCACTCCGCATATGCTTGGGCAGCGGCTTTGCTATTACTCAAAAATTGCACGCCCGGCACTTGCGCCAATGTTCGATACATCTGTTCATATTCGGGCTGGAACAAATGGCGGCGCTGGCTGGGGGGCAGGCCACGAATTGCAAGCTGGATTTTCGGAACGCCGGCAATGATAGCGGCGAGTGCTGCAAACAGACAGGCGCCATCCTGCCATATCGAGACGACGTCGGGCCTGGATTTCAGTAGATGAGGCACCAGCCGCCGGATTCCGAAATTGACCTTTGGAGGAAGGTATTCAAGCAAGATACGCAGGTCAGCGTCGGAGATATCGAATTTTGACGGGGCCATCGGCTCCATCTTGTTAATCTCACCCAGCGCTACGTTTGCATCGAGCAAATCAGGCAGGAAGAAGTCATGCTCCTGCTCAGGCCCGTGCGAACGGACGAGAACTTCTACCTGACGTTTGACCATGACACCGGCAACTGCTTCGCCACGCGACCGCCACCGTTCCAGTTGAGCAGCCGTCCGGCTCAATTGCCGCTCGGCGCCACCTGGTCCAAGGCTACCCGTTATCAGTGTAATGCGACCAACTTCGTCTTTCTGAAGCGGGCTGGCATCGCGACCGCGAAAAGCAAGTGTTGCATGTTTCATCGCCAGCAACCGGCAATCGTCATGCGGCACCGGGGCCACGCCTTCCTTGTCTTCCAGCACGGACAGCAGGTGCTTCGTCCTGTTGAAGAGGGAAAGCGACTTGCTGCCCGCAGCCAGTTGATCTGAAACGGCATTCAAAACATCGTGCGCGCGACGAAGAAAACCTGCATGATACAGTTGCTTGGCGAAGGCAACGTGGACGCTCCGATCACCTGGATGTTGTGTAAGCATACGCCCGAACAGTGCATCGGACTGGTCATGCGCGCGTGCGGTGTAGAGTGCACTGGCCCATTCGATCTTGAGCGGAATCTCAGCATCTCGCGGCAGGGCTTCAGGATCAAGCAGTTCTGCCGCTTTCTGGAAGTTTTTGGCTGCAATCGCTTCTAGCCCAAGATCGAGCTTTTCGCGCAGGGTCGTCATGCCATCGACGACGGGCATCGGCGTGGGTTGAGGCTGAGCGGTGGACATTCCGGGCGATCTCTTCATCCGATTGCGACCTTGAAGGAAGCAACGCCGCACCCGTCGATCGGTTGTCGAGTAATATGTGAGAATGGAAACTGTATCATCAAAGTGTTCATCTCGCGAGATTTCGCACCGCCATCGCGGCAATCCCGAACTGCCTTTTGGCTATTTGCAACGACCCGTCATAATTATGCAGTAAACGAATAACGGAAGCTGAATCGATTCTTGATCGGGAAGGGCCGATCAATCAAAAAACCTGCCTTTTCCCTTCAAAAGCGGCGATCCGGTTCTTTTGTGCGATCAATTGCCAGCATGACCGGTGCCCGTCCGCTATCGCCGTGGCTTTCAATTGCTGTTTCTGGAAAGATTGCGGGCAGCAATGGAATTTTTCGGGCTTGAAGATATTTTCTGATTTACAGGCGCATATCGGTTTCATCCTGCCCAAATATAGCCTTTACGTCGAACAGGACATGCTTCGGCTTTCCGAACTGCCGGAAATACTGCGGACCTTTTTCACGGAAGCAGTCGTGCCCGACTGTCAGCAGGATGCTGTCATAGACCCGATGCTCGGGATCCTTGACCAGTTCGAGTCCATATTCCGCGCGGGTCGCTTCGACATCAGCCCAGGGATCATGTATATCGACAGTGCAGCCGAAACCTTCCAGTTCACGCACGACGTCGATTACGCGCGAGTTCCTGACGTCAGGGCAGTTTTCCTTGAAAGTCATCCCCGCAACAAGAACCCGCGCCCCATCAACATGAATACGGCGTTTCAGAAGGGTTTTTACTGCCTGCTGCGCCACATAAGCACCCATGCCATCATTAAGCCGGCGCCCGGCCAGTACAATTTCCGGATGGTAACCGATTTCGGCCGCTTTATGAGTGAGGTAGTAGGGATCAACACCGATACAATGCCCACCAACAAGCCCTGGTTTGAACGGCAGGAAATTCCATTTTGTTCCAGCAGCATCGAGAACATCG
>JAGREQ010000378.1 GCA_020446465.1 Novosphingobium sp.
CGATCTCGTCCATGCCGGTATAGTCGCTGGCATGTTTCCGCTTTGCCCGGTCGTGGGCCTGGTTGTGGATCGCATGATGATGTCCGCGCGCATCGCCTATGCCGTAATATTCGATGCCATCGACTTCCAGATGCCCGCGCTGTTTTGGATCGTCTGGGGAGAGCAACCAGAATGCGCCCCAACTGCCATAGGCCCTAGGGAAGCGGATGCGGGCTTCCCAATAGCAGGCGGTGCACACAAAACCTTGCTTTCCTAGAACGATTTTCCTGCCCCGATAGGCTTGCGGGCCGCTTACCGATTGCACGTTGCCGCTGTGATATCCCTTGCTGTCCTGATACGCCCGCAAAGACAGCATGCCATCGCGGAAGATATAGGCATAGCCGCCTGCCCGGTCGAACGAACCTAGGCCAACATCGGCATGTTGTTTTGCCCAGAGAATCGGGCCGTTCAAGGACAGCTCCCGGTCAAACTCCTCCCGGTAGATGAGCTTGGCTCCTGCCAGGCTGAGAGGTTTGCCGCGCAGCGCTTCGTCCCAGCCATTTTCCGCATGCGCGGGATATATGGCGAGCAATGCCGCCAGAAGCGGAAGAAAGCGCAGCAGGTGCTTGTGATCACTCATTTCTCATGCCGTTCGATATTGTTGGTAGCAGCGACGCTTACGTCACATGCGATATCAGGTGATGGGTTCGCCGGGCGATCGCATCAATTCCGATATGCGCCTCCGCAAATGTTCGCGCGTTCCTGGACATCTTGCGTCGCTCGTCCTTCGTGAGAGCCAAAGCTCGCTTCATCGCAACGGAAAACGCCGTTGCCGAGCATTCGCGGACAATAAGGCCATTTTCGCCGTCGGTGACGACCTCTTCCACACCGCTGGCGGCATAAACAATCGGGATCACGCCTGCCGACATTGCCTCAAGCAACGCATTGGACTGTCCTTCTCGCCGCGACGCCGAGACGAAGAAATCAGCGGCTGACAGTTCAGGATATACATCATCCAGAAACCCGGCAAAGCGCACGGTCCCTTGCGCTTCTTGCTGGGTGTCAATGGCTTCGAGCCTTTCTTTTTCCGGACCATCGCCGATCAGCACCAGATTGGCCCTCGTGCCGTCTGCCGCAGCCGCTCTTGCTGCATGATACAGGACATCCACATTCTTGTCGGGCAGCATGCGGGCCATGTAGATGAAGCGCGACCCTGACCGGCGCGCCTCCGCCTCAGCGAGAAAATCTACTGACGGCAGTTCCACGCCATTGGGAAATTCTGCGATGCGTGAGTCTTCCACCCCCAGTGATCGCAGCTCTGCTGCGATCTGGGCGCTGTTCGCGACGAACATGGCGACGCGACGGCGCAGCAGGAGTTCCACCCAGCGCCCGTAAAGGAATTTTTTACGGCGCAGCGCGTCGAATTCAGACGCTTCGCCTCCTCCGCCCATCTTGACAAAAAGGGGTGAGCCCAGGCGCATGGCTGTTAGCGCGGGCGCCAGGGCGTGAAGGCGGGCATGAAACACATAGACGGGAACGCCTTGCCATTGTGCGCGCCTGAACGCCCGTGGCATCCAGAGGCTCCATGCCAGGAAAGAGAAGATGTTGCGCCCGCCCAGATTGGGGTAGGCCCGCACCCTTTTGCGTAGGATACGCCCGAAGCCGGTCGTTTCCGTTAGCGGCGCATTGGAAGAAACAGTCGGTGCGACCAGCGTGACATCTACGCCCCGGCGCCCCAAAGCCTCCGCCAATATTTTCGCCTGTCGTTCCGCGCCGCCATAGCTGTCGGGAAAGTAGGCGGCGGTGACGAGAATAATGCGCTGGCGCTGCATCTCGATTCCTATAGCGCCAAGTGACTGGCGAGCTGAGCGAAGGCATGTGCTCTTGCGCGGTAATCATGTTTTTCAAGATAGTTTTGACGTGCTTTCTTGCCCAGGGCTCGGGTGAGAGCTGGATCAGCCATGAGGCGGAGGATGTTCTGGCGCCACGCAACCAGATTTCCAGGGTCGCATAGCAGCGCTGACTCGCCGTCCGATACGACCGCTTCCACGGAAGGCATTCGCGAGGCTATGATCGCGCGTTCGGCTGACATATATTCGATGATCTTGAGCGAAGACATGCTGTCCATGCTCACTGTCGCCGCGCCAGGTGCGCCAAAACCTGTCGAAGCATAGGGTGCCAGGCCAATGCGAAAGCTTTTGAGCGCTGGACCGATATCCCTTGGCGAAACAAATCCGCCGAGGGTCACGTTAGGGAGTGCTGACAGTTTGTTCGCAACATCCGGGGCGGAAGCAGGGTCGCCGTCAATGATGAAACGAATATCCGGGAGG
>JAGREQ010000037.1 GCA_020446465.1 Novosphingobium sp.
TTAAATCACAACCTCAAATCTGTGCCATTGGTGCTGACGGGGAACACTGGAACAGGTCGAGGTTGTTCGCGGTCCGCAAGGTACGCTTTATGGCCGCAATACAACGGGCGGTGCGATAAATTTCATCACGCGCAAGCCGAAGCTGGATGGCACGAACGGCTATCTGACTTTGGGTTACGGCAATTATGACCGTTACAACGCCGAAGGCGCGGTCGAGTTCACGCCGGTTACCGACAAGGTCGGCATTCGTATCGCAGGTACATACGTCAATTCCGATCCTTATATACATAACCGGCTTCCTGCAGGGCTGAATACCTGGGCCGCCGGTGGTGCGTCGGGTCTCAACCTTGCAACGGGACGCGATCCGGGAGGCGATGAAAGCTATGGTATCCGTGGCACCTTGCGCGTGATGCCGACTGATACGCTGGATATCACGCTCAAGGGGTATTACGCGAAATCCAAGGGTGGTGCGATGGGGCCGTTGCCGATCGGCCAGACCAAAGGCAGCGATGTGGTCAACTTCCAGTCGCCCAATTTCCTGCTGAATGGCCTGTTCCAGGATGTTGCTTTTGGTCCCGGTGGGCTTGGTCTTCTCCCCGCGACATACAGCCAGTCGGGCAATGGATATGGTATCAACGAGATTGAAGCTGACACGGTCGGCACGGCGCTAACCCGTGCAGAAGGCGTAGTGCTGACGGTCAAGGCCGACCTGACCGACAGCATCAAACTGATTTCGACCTCAGGTTACGATTCCGGGCGTTATCTCAACAGCCCGACGGATTGCGATGCGACCCCGTTCCGTGGCTGTTCGATCGGTTATGAATCGAACTTCAACGCATTCAACCAGGATCTGCGCTTCGATTATGATGGCGGGCCGTTCAAGATGATCCTGGGCGGTTTCTATGGTCGGGACAGCATTACGGCCGATAACAAGCCGGACTTCTTCAACTCGCTGCGCGACGTGAATGCCGCTCTTGGCTCGTTTGGTGCTTATGATCTGGTCCCCGGTGGCTGGCAGGCGTGGTTTAATCCAGGTGGCGGTTTCTCCGGGACAGCGCTTTCGGCTGGTTCCATGCCCACCGGGATCACGGCAACCCAGCATTTCAAGCAGGTCCGCAAGAGCTACGCGATTTACGGCGAAGGCAGTTATGAACTGACCCCGACTGTGAAGTTCACGGCAGGTTTGCGCTATACCATCGACAAGAACCTCTTCACGGATGGCGTAACCACATATTACGATGAAACAGGGACTGCGAGGATGCTGACCGTTTCGGCGTTCGAAGACCCCTATTTCCTTGAAAATGTCTATGACGAAGCTGGCAACGTGGTGATCCCCTCGTTTGTCGATCTGGACATTCCTGTTCCCGGTGGCCTTGAACGGCGCGGCAAGACCAAGAAGTTTTCGGGCCGTGCCATTCTGGACTGGAAGCCGGTTGATGGTGTCATGATGTATGCCAGTTACAGCCGTGGATATCGCGCGGGCACTTTCAACGGCCTTGCATATGGCGGAAGCCAGCAAGTCTACTTCGTCAGGCCAGAGGAAGTCGATGCTTTTGAAGTCGGTTTCAAGACCCGCTTCATGGATAACCGCCTGCAAATCAACGGCGCGTTGTTCTATTATGACTACACAGGCCAACAGGGTCAGGTTGTCGACAACACTGCAACGGCAAACCTGATCGCGCTCGATGGCAAGCTCAAGGGGCTTGAGCTTGATGTTCAGTTCGCGGCGACCGATCGTCTGAAACTTTCGGCTTCGCTTGGCTTGCTGGACAGCAAGTACAAGGGCTTTGATCAGGATGCCTGCGCGGCACTTGACCTATCCGGCCAGTTTCCCGCGCAGCAAGGATCATGCGTGCAATCGTCGGGCGGCAACGTCAGTGTGGGCGGCAACCCGTTCCCTTATGCTGCCAAGTCGTCAATCAACCTCGCGTTTGACTGGAATGCGGTGGACATTGGCGATGCCATGCTGAAAATTCATGGCGACACGTCATACACCGGCAGGTTCTATTATGACTCGTTCAAGGATTACAGCCGCGGTCCGCTGGTCAATGTCGCCACGGGCGATTTTGCCAGGGGTGAAGGCAAATACTGGCTGTTCAACGGCCGTGTGACGTATGATGCTGACCGTTACAGCATCTCGCTCTGGGGCAAGAACCTGTCGAACAAGACATACTATCCGTTCGGTATCTCGATTGAGAACCTGTTCGGCAATGGTTATCGTGTTCGCGCGCAACCGCGCACATACGGCGTGGAAGCGACGTTCCGGTTCTGACCGGGCGATTTGAAGGAAGGGGGTCGCCGTGGGCGATGCCCCTTTCTTCCAATAAAAAGTGCGCGTGCGAGAGGAGTGCGTGAAAATGGACGGGACAAAAATCACTACTGACAACAGTTACGGCGCCTGGAAGTTCTGCGCGTGGAACGGCATGATCTTCATGGGCGTTTTCATCGTGTTCTGGGGCATCATGGGGCATAACATTCCGCCTTATGCCGGATCGCTGGAAGCGGAACACATCGCCACCTACTTTCGGGATAACCGCAATCTCGTTCGACTGGGTATGGTCATTTCGATGACTTTTGCCGTCAGTTATGCGGTGTGGGGTATTTCGATCGGCAAGGTCATGGATTTCATCCTTGGTCGCGATCACCTGCTGACGAACCTGCAGGTATGGGGCGCCGGGCTGACGGTCGTGCCCATTCTTGTATCTAGCAGCTTCTGGCTGACGGGGTCTTATCGGCCCGACGCGCTGCCGACGGAAACGTTGCAGTTGATGTATGACATGGCCTGGCTGCTGATCGATCTGGGCTATGCGGTTACATCGGTGCAGATGATTGCGCTTGGCGCAGGCTGCCTTCGTGACAAACGGGATGTGCCGTTCTTTCCGAAATGGGTGTGCTGGTATTCGATCTGGGTCGGTTTCATGTTCACGGCGGAATGCCTGATGCCTTTCTTCAAGGATGGCGCATTCGCCCGGCAGGGAATCCTGAACTTCTGGATCGAGTTCATGATCTTCTTCATCTATGCACCGATCATCACTTACTATCAGTTGAAGGCAATCAACCGCATCCGTGCTGAGGTGGGGGATTGATGTCAGAACTGGCAGAGGTGCAAGGCAAACCGGACGTGGGGAAGAGCGGGGCAGGAGGCTCCGCTCTTCCATGCGATTCGGGCGTTCTCTTTTTCATCTGTGCAGACATGGGCATGTTCGCCCTGTTCTTCCTGCTTTTTACGATTGGCCAGGTTTCAGACCCTGAAACTTATCGTGCCTCGCGCGCTATGCTGGACCCTGCTATTGGTCTTGCGAACACGCTGATCCTGATTGTCAGTGGGTGGTTGGTGGTTCGGGCGGTTGAAGCGGGCCGCGCGGGTGACTGGGCCGGGGCGCGCCTGCGGGTGATCATGGCGCTTGTGATCGGATCCGGTTTTGCGTTCCTCAAGGTATATGAATACGCCCACAAGTTCGGGGCAGGCATTACCCCGCTGACCAATGAATTTTTCACATATTATTTCGCCTTCACGGGCATCCATTTTCTGCACTTTGCAATCGGTGTCGGCGTTCTGCTTGTGACCATTTCCAAACTGCGCAAACCCCAGGGTGAGGCCACGCTCGCATGGCTCGAAAGCGCGGGGGCCTACTGGCACATGGTGGACCTGTTATGGGTGGTGCTGTTCCCGCTGCTCTATCTTGCTGGGGGTGTGGCATGAGCGGGCGCCTGTCTTCCACAGGAGCCATGCTGCTTCTGGTGATGCTCACGCTCGGGGCGTTTGTCGCATTCGAGTTTGAAGGCGCTTCTCTTGTAGCGGGCCTCTCGATTTTTGTAATCGCTCTTGCAAAAGTGCAACTTATCATCGAGCAGTTCATGCATCTTCGCTGGAGCCATAGGCCGTTCAGGCAAGTGCTCTATTTTTGGTCTACTATCGTTTTGGCCGTTTTGTGTGGCGGCCTGTTCCTGATTCCCTGGAGTTGAAATTATGTTTGATGCCTTTCGCCTGACCAGACCTGATCTGATCGCCAAGCCCGAAGATGATGGGCGGCACAAGCTGGACAGCGCAAAGCCGCGTGACCGTGAATCCATTCCCTATGTGGTGAGCGTGCCGGATGAAGGGCTGTCATTCTTCTCCTACACCTGGATCAATTCTGCGAACGAAGCAGGCGCTTATCTTTCTGTTTTCGGCCCCGCCATCGGCCCTGAACCGCTTTCGTTCGGGATGCCGGATCGCGTTGTCGACCCCGCGATGGATTTTTCAGAGTGGAAGATCGACGGGTTTGAAATGAAGCATGATCTCCGGTTCAAGAATGCGACCTGCCGGTTCAAGAACGATGCCGTGGATCTCGATTTCGATTTTGAAGCGTTCCATCCTCCCTACCATTATGGAGCGCACAAGGATGGCTGCCCCATATATTGCGCGACCGACCGCACGGAGCAAAGCGGATGGATCAAGGGCCAACTGAAGGTTGCTGGCAAGACTTACGATCTCGACACGGGCGCGCATCGTGACCACAGCTGGGGATCGCGCGATTGGCTCGCTTTCAGCCCCGGCTATCGCTGGTTTGTCGGCCAGGTCGGCACGGAAACTTCGTTGCACTTCTGGGATCTCAACTGCCTCGGTAAACCAGCCCTGCGCGGCTATGTGGCGAAAGACGGGTTGATGGCTGAAATCACCGACATCGATCTTGACTGGGATCTCGACAGCGACTTCCTGCTGAAAACGCTTGTCGGCACGATTACGGACGAGGCCGGGCGCACAACGACATTGCGGGCTGAACATTTCTCGCAGAGCGTCATGCCGCCTTGCCCCGAAGTCAGGCTGCATGAAGCTGGTGCCCGCATCTGGGTCGATGGCAAGGAGGGTATCGGCTGGACGGAATTTGCATGGGCAACGGCTTATCTTGAACATTGCCGTTCTATCCCCGAATATGGCCGCATCGTTGGAGGCTGATTAATGCAAAACCGGGAGATGGAGACCTGTTACCGCAAAATCCTCGATCGCCGTCAGGCATCGATGGACCTGCCGCCTTATCGGGCTGCCCTGCGTGAGGAAATTCAGGACGTTCTGGCAAAGTTCTTTGCCATAGAACGCCCTGATGCCGAAGTGTCAGGCGTCAAGCGCGTCGGCGGCGGGGCATCCAAGGAGCAGTTTTTCTTTACGCTGACGCAGGATGGCAAGAGTGAGCAATTCCTGCTGCGAATGGATCCGCGCAAGGCGATTACCGAAACGGATCGGGAGCGTGAGTTCGTTCTGATCAAGGCTATGCAGGGGCTGGTTCCCGCGCCGGAGCCGGTATGGGTCGATAACGATGCAGAACACTTCCCCCAGCCTGCCGCAATCATGCGGGTGGTATCTGGTGTAACCAAACCCAGCGGTGCGGGCGTGAAGGTTTCCGGTCTTGGGACCTATCTTGGCCCGAACTTACGGGCCAAATTGCGCGATCAGTTTGTCGATCATCTCGTGACCATTCACGCCTATGATTGGCGGGCCAAACCGCTTGTCGGTTTCGAGGTGCCTGATGGTGATCCCAGGCAGGCCGCGCGCTGGTCATACAATTACTGGCGCGGCATGTGGGATATCGACCGCGGCGAAACCAAACCGATCTTTGCCTTGGTAGATCAGTGGTTGCGTGAAAACATGCCAGAAACGGCAGAGCTTGTGGTGACGCATGGCGACTATCGCACGGGCAATTATCTGTTCGAGGAAGATAGCGGCGAGATCACCGCGATCCTTGACTGGGAGCTTGCCCGCATCGGCGATTTTCATGAGGATCTGGCCTGGGTTCTGATGCAGGTTTTCGGGACTTTTGACCCTGAAGACAAGACCTTCAGGGCGAGCGATCTGTTCGAACGCGATGAATTCATCGCAGAATACGAAAAGCGTTCGGGGCGCACCGTCAATCGCGCGACGCTGCATTACTATGACGTGATGAGCAGCTGGAAATGTTACATCATCGTTGCGGCGGATGGGCTTGAGGCTGCCCGCTCACAGCATAACCATCAGGACGTGTTGCTGACTTTCCTTGCTGGCGCGAGCGCCATGTTCGAAGGTGATTTCGTTCGCCTGATGAAGCAGACTGACCTGACGCAAAGGCAGGAGGAGCCAGCATGACCCCCAATGTCGATGAACGCCTTGCGAGCGTGGTTCGCTCTTTGACGGAAGTGGTCCTGCCGCATTTGCCGCCCGATGCTTCATTGGCGCAGGAACAGGTGCATCTGGCCATCGGTCATATCCAGATCATTCGCGCGCAGTTCGATCAGGTGCCTGATTTCGAGCGCGAGGAGCTCGACGATTATCGCGACCTGGCAACCGCTTTGCGTAAGTCTGTCAGTGGCGGTGAAAAAACGTCTGGCGCGTTGCAGGCCATTGATGTGGCGCTTGCCAACGCTGGCGGACTTGGTGTTCGTGATCAGCGCGTTGCCGTGAACAAGGCAGTGGAGAAACTTGTCGATGCACTGCCGCTCGACGGGGCCGAAGGGGCGCAAGGCAAGGCCGCGCAAATGATTGTGGATCATGCCGAACACCGCACACTGAAGGATCGCGAATGGTTCGTTCCATTCGGGTTCGATACGCTATGATCCGGCCTGAAGACTTTGATTTCCATTTCGATGCGGATTCGCATTGGCAATGGGCGGAAACCATCGCGCTGCCATTTGCGGTGCCGGATGAGAATATCAACGTCATTCTCTATATCGTCACGCGCCCTAAAATGGGCGTGTGCATGGCCGATATCACGATACTCGACCGGATATCGGACTTGTGGGAAGAACAGCTCTATATCGACAATCAGCAGCATCTTCCGTGCCCGGAATCTTTGCTGAAGTTCGATCTTCCCAATGGCCTCTCGTTCGAAGCTGTTGAGCCATTGAAGCTGTATCGTGCCCGTTATCAGGGAATTGACGATACCTCTTTCGACCTGGAGTTTGCTGCGCTCGGCGGGCCTTACGACATTAATGATCCGGCCATCGATCCGACGGCGGCAGCTCGCAATGGGCCGGCATGGGATGCAAGCTGGTCAGGCCATTACGAACAGACATACAAGATCACGGGTGAACTGGTGGTGCGCGGGCGCAAGCTTGCGGTTGACAGCATCGCCACGGGTGATCGCAGTTGGGGGCCACGCCCAGAGCGGGACAATTCCTCTGTCTTGTGGTGGAACGCTGCGTTCGGTGAGGATCTGGCTGTGCATCTCTTTACGGGCCATGACATCGCCACCCGCAACGAATCCGGGCCGCATATCAGCGGATATATTCTCGAAAACGGTGAGTTATACGGCCTGACAACATCCGAAGGCGTGCAGGATTATCGCCGCGCCATGCCGACAGGTGGCCGGTTCAGCGTCACCGATGTGCGTGGCAAGACCTTCAATTTTCTGTGGCAGACCACGAACGGGTGTTACTGGGCCGCTTACCCCTCCAACACATATTTGCAGACCTCATTCCGTTGTTTTTACGAGGGGCGGGAAGGGTATGGAATCCAGCAGATGGGCCTCAGTCGTGCCTATCTGACCCGGAATCGCACAGCAATCCGATCACGTTACTGATTAAAGGAACCCGAATGATGAAAGCCACCGCAGCCGTATTGAATCAGCCGAACGGGCCATTTGATATTGAAGAGATCGAGGTGGCCGAGCCGCAGGCGGGTGAAATCCGCATTGCGATCAAGGCTGTCGGTGTTTGTCATACCGATCTGGCGGTCGCATCGGGGGCATTCGGCCTGCAGTTTCCCGCCGTGCTTGGCCACGAAGGGGCAGGCGTGGTCGAGGCTGTTGGCGAAGGCGTTACCAAAGTGAAAGCGGGTGACAAGGTCTTGCTGACGTTCAACAGTTGTGGTCATTGCCCGACCTGCGATCGTGACGAACCTGCATATTGCGACCACTTTACCGAAGCGAACATGCTTGCCGTGCGCGGCGATGGCTCCAGCCGTCTCAGCCGCAATGGTGACAAGGTTTCGGACAACTTTTTCGGTCAGTCGTCTTTTGCAACTGTCGCTATCGCGAATGAACGCAATGTTCTGAAAGTCGATAATGACGCTGATCTCGCCCTGTTGGCGCCACTTGGTTGCGGCATTCAGACGGGCACCGGGGGAGTGATCAACTCGCTGGGCGCAAAGGAAGGCGAAACGCTGGTTGTGCTGGGCGCGGGGGCTGTCGGTCTGAGTGCGGTGATGGGCGGCAAGATCGCTGGCTGTTCAACGATCATCGTGGTCGAGCCGCAGGAAGGGCGCCGGGAACTGGCGATGAAACTGGGAGCAACCCATACTCTTGACGGGCAGGGCGATGTCGCCGCTGCAGTGCGGGAAATCCTTCCGCGCGGCGCGGACATGGTGATCGATACCAGCGGATTCGTTCCGGTGATTGAGCAATCGGTGAACATGATTGCTAATCGTGGCCGGATCGGGCTGATCGGCGTGCCTGGCTCACTGGAAGCTGTTTTGCCCGTTCCGCTGGTGCAATGGCTGACACAAGGCGGCACGCTTCGCGGAATTGTTGAAGGCGATTCTGTGCCTGACGAGTTTCTTCCCAGACTGGTTGGATGGCACAAGGAAGGCAAACTTCCTCTGGAAGTATTTTCAAAAACTTACCCTATTTCGCAGATTAACGAAGCCATTGCAGACGCCCATAGTGGCAAGGCGGTCAAGGCGATTCTTACCGTTGACTGATTGCCTTTCAGGCAGGGCTGCTCTGCTGCGACTTCGCGGGAGAGCGGCCATGTCTGTCTTTGGCATTTGACGCAGTCGAAAAAATTGGTAAACAGGTTCACATAATTCGCCACGTCAGCGTGCGAGGGAGAGTGTGATGGACTACAAGACAATCCGCGTTGAAACGACGCCCGATGGCGTTGCCCACCTGACCCTGGCCCAGGGCGATCGGGGCAATCCGATTGATGGACAGTTCTGCGCAGAATTTGTTGACGGGGCGAATGATCTGTCTGCCAGTTCCGCCGTTCGGGCAATTCTGCTGGGCGCGGATGGCAAGAACTTCAGCGTCGGCGGCGATATTTCCGCCTTCGTGAAAAACCTCGATCAATTGCCGGTGATGATCCGCAAATGGACCAGCGGTTTTCATGGTGGAATTGCGCGGCTGCAACGGGCCGATGCGCCTGTTGTGGCGGCTGTGCAGGGTATCTGTGCGGGGGGCGGTGTCGCTTTGGCTGCAGCGGCAGACTATGTTGTTGCCGATGATGATGCGCGTTTCGTTTCGGCATATACGGGCATTGGATACCCCTGCGATGGCGGTGCATCCGTGTTCCTTTCCGCGCGTCTTGGTGCAGCGCGGGCCAAGCGTTTTCTGATGATGCGTGAAATGCTTAGTGCACAGCAGGCGCTTGAACTCGGGCTGGTTGACGAATTGGTGCCCGCTGGCAATGCCGCTGCGCGCGCAGCAGAAGTGGCGGCAGAACTCGCTGCCGGGCCGACTTTCGCTTATGGGGAGCTGAAACGTATTTTCGTCAGCGCGGCCAGCAATTCGCTCGACACGCAGCTTGAAGTGGAAGCTCTGGCTATTGCTCGCTGTGCTGGCACGGCGGATTCGCGGGAAGCTATCACGGCCTTTGCCGAAAAACGCAAACCGGCGTTCAAAGGGAACTGATCTTACGATGTGGCTCTATCCAGAAGTCCGAACGCTGGGCGAATTTATCGAATATCACGCGCGTCACACGCCGGATGTGCGTGCGCTGATCTACGGGGACCGGACTATCAGTTTTGGCGATTACGATCGCATTGCGAACCGTATCGCCAACGGACTGATTGCCCGCGGGATTGCTGCTGGTGACCGGGTGGGCTTTTTTGGCCTGAACACGCCTGATTTCTATTTCGGGCTTATCGGCACGGCCAAGACGCGCGGGGCCTTTACTGTTTTTAACTGGCGACTTGCCGCGCCCGAATTGGCGCAGATCGTGGCCGACAGTGACGCGAAAGTCACCTTTGTCGAACGGGGGCTGGCCGAGCTTTGGGAGGCAGCCCTTGCCCAGAGCGGGGCCGAGATAGAAACGATCTGGTTTGACGAAGCCGATACGCTGGAATCCCAATTCGCCAGCCAGAGCGATGCCAAACCCGATCTGTTCATCAGTGAGGAAGATTGCGCCATCCAGCTTTATACGTCGGGCACGACAGGCGTTCCCAAAGGCGTGATGCTGTCGCATGGTGGATTCAACCGTATGCGCCTGTGCGAGCATTTCGAGCCTTCCTATGAGTGGCACGAAGGTGATATTTTTATCAACCCGCTGCCCAATTTTCATTTGCTTTCCATTGGGATAGCGTTCCAGTGTCTTTACAACGGCGTTGCAATCTCCATCGTCCGCCAGTTCGATCCGGGCCTTATCTGCGATACGATCCAGCACGACCGACCAACGCTACTGACGCTGACCCCAACGATGATCCAGATGCTGCTGGATCATCCCAAGGCAGAGGAAACGGATTTCTCTTCGTTACGCATGACGCTATATGCGGGATCGCCAATATCACTGGGGCTTATCAAGCGCGCCATTGAACGGATGCCGTGCAAGTTCATGCAGTTTTATGGCACGACGGAAGCGAACGGAGCCTTTTCCGTCTTGCGGCCGGATGAGCACGATCTTTCCAGCGAAGCGCGGCTGCAGAGCTGTGGCCGTCCGCTGCCCCTGATTGATTTCAAGATCGTCGATGCCGACGGCAATGAGGTTCCCGATGGCGAGCCGGGTGAATTGCTGGTTCGGGCGCCAGCCATCTTCCCCGGTTACTGGAAGCAGCCCGAAACCACGGCCAAGGTCTTGAAAAATGGCTGGTATAGCACGGGCGACGTGGCCCGCCGCGATGAGGAAGGGCTGTACTACATTGTCGACCGGGTAAAAGACATGATCGTTTCCGGTGGCGAGAACATCTATTCGGCTGAAGTGGAAAACGCACTTTCCACGCACCCTGAAATCGGCATGGTCGCTGTTATTGGCGTTCCGAGCGATCGCTGGGGTGAGGAAGTGAAGGCCTGCGTGATCCGCAAACCCGGATCAAGCGTGGATGAGGCTGCGATTATAACCTTCGCTCGCGAGCGTCTGGCCGGATACAAGGTGCCCAAGAGCGTGGATTTCTACGATTCCTTCCCACTGGTGCCGAGCGGCAAGGTTTCGAAGAAGGATTTGCGTGACCCATTCTGGAAAGATGCGGGGCGCAGTGTCGGCTGACGGG
>JAGREQ010000379.1 GCA_020446465.1 Novosphingobium sp.
TCCCTGTGGCTGTCGGGTTCGGGGTTCGCACGCCGGAACAGGCGGCGCAAATCGCCCAGGTTGCAGATGGCGTTGTCGTCGGATCGGCGCTCGTTGAACTCGTCGGTGACAATGCCGCGACTGCTCCACAAAAAATCAGGGAATTGACCACGGCCCTTGCCAAGGCAGTTCACAATGCGAGAGTATTGCCCGCATGAACTGGCTGACCCGAATCCGTAAATCGCTGCCGTTCCGCTCCAAGCGGGAAACGCCCGATAACCTCTGGACGAAATGCCCGAATTGCAGCGAAATGCTGTTTACGCGCGATTATGAGGCAAACCTTTCGGTCTGCACACGGTGCGGCCATCACGGCAGAATCGGGGCAGAAGAACGCCTCGCGCTGCTGCTGGACGATGGGTATCAGGTGCTCGCAACCCCTGAAGTGAGGGAAGACCCGCTCAAGTTCCGGGATTCAAAGCGCTATACTGATCGGCTGAAGCAGGCGCGTGCAAAGTCGGATGCGAACGATGCCTTTACCGTCGCAGCAGGTGCGATTGATGGCCGTCCCGCTGTTGTCGGTGTGCAGGACTTTTCTTTCATGGGCGGTTCCATGGGCATGGCTGTGGGCGCGGCCTTTGTCGCTGGCGCCCAACGCGCGATTGACGACCGATCCGCTTATATCGTCGTCACTGCTGCGGGCGGGGCGAGGATGCAGGAAGGCATTCTCAGCCTGATGCAAATGCCCAAGGCTACCGTGATGACCCGGCGACTGGCCGAAGTCGGCCTGCCCTATATCGTGCTGCTGACTGACCCTACGACCGGTGGCGTCACGGCGAGCTATGCCATGCTGGGCGACATCCACATCGCAGAACCGGGTGCCCTCATTGGCTTTGCAGGTCAGCGCGTCATTCAGGACACGATCCGCGAACAACTGCCCGAAGGTTTCCAGCGGGCAGAATACCTCCACAAGCACGGCATGGTCGACATGGTTGTCGAACGAAAGGACTTGCGCGCCACGCTGGCCAGTTTGCTGGATTACCTGACGCCGCAAAAGGCGGCCTGATTCATGACGGCACTGCCCTCCCCCAATGCCGGAGGGGCCTGCAGATGAAGGACTTTGCAACTTCCGATAACCCGGCAGTGCAGGAACAGCTCCAACGGCTGGCAGCCTTGTCGCTTCCGCAAGGGCGGTTCGGGCTGGAAACCATCACCGCCCTGCTGGAACGGCTCGGCAACCCGCAGGATCACCTTCCGCCCACGTTTCACGTCGCCGGAACAAACGGCAAGGGATCGACCTGCGCTTTCCTGCGCGCGATCCTGGAAGCACAGGGCTACGCTGTGCACACAGCCACAAAGCCCCATCTGGTGCGATATAACGAACGCATCCGTCTGGCGGGAAAGCTGATCGACGACGTGATGCTGGCATCGCTTCTGAAGGAAGTGCTCGATCAGTCATCCGGGCTATCGCCCAGCTTTTTCGAAGTGACGACTGCGGCGATGTTTCTGGCGTTCGCGCGTATCCCGGCGCACGCCTGCGTGATCGAGGTCGGCCTTGGCGGGCGGTTCGATGCAACCAATGTTCTGAAGCGACCCGTGGCCTGCGGGATAGCCGCGCTTGGCCTTGACCATGAAGGTTTTCTGCTGCGCGAGGAAATGGGCACACCCAGTGACCCAATGGCGCGCATCGCCTTTGAAAAGGCAAGCATCGCCCGGCCCGGTGTGCCGCTGGTCACGCAAGCCTATACGCCCGAAGTAACGCACGAAATCGTGAAGGCCGCGCGCAAGGTTCGGGCGCCTGTCGCCATGCGTGGGCAGGAATGGAAAGCAGAAATCGTCGCCACCGATCTGGGAGAGCGTTTGCGCTATATCGATGAGGCAGGCGAACTGCTCTTGCCAATTCCGCGCCTGCCGGGGGCACACCAGGCCGACAATGCCGCGCTTGCCGTTGCCATGCTTCGCCATCAGCAAGTGCTCGCCTTTTCAGCCGACGCCATCGCTCTGGGGATTGAGGAAACGCGCTGGCCGGCCCGGTTGCAGATACTGGGTGACGGTCCGCTGACCGCACGGCTCCCCAACACCACGATCATACTCGACGGCGGGCATAACCCCGACGCTGCACAAGTGATTGCCGCGCACCTTTCAACACTCGAAAGCCCGGTTGCGGCGATCGTCGGCATGTTGGCGAACAAGGACGCGAAGGGGTTTCTTGACCCCATCGCCCCGCATGTGTCCGTGCTCTATGCCATCCCGGTTGCCGGGCATGACCATCACGCCCCGGCTGACCTTGCAGCTATCGCCGCTGCAGCCGGTGTCGCGCAAGTTCATA
>JAGREQ010000380.1 GCA_020446465.1 Novosphingobium sp.
AAACTTGCGAAGCTCAAGAAACTGAGCGTCGGTGCTATTCATCGTGAGCGGACGATAGGTCGTTCCGTCCCACAGGAGCGGAGTTTTTCCTGCGTTGTCGGCACCCTGCTGTGCCAGTTTCCAGCCCGCGAGAAGCTTCTTCACGCCTTCGTCGCCGATTGCCTTCGGCGTCTCCAGGACACCGGACGGCCGTGCACCGTTGGCGAAGAATTTCGTCTGATGCCGTTCCATTACGAGCGCCGTTCCGATGGCCTCACGGGCAAGGGACAGCGGGCAGCTCGTGAACGGGCCGCGCAGGTGGATCACGTCCGCCGGATTGAGTTCACGGCTATTGAGGGTGAAGGTAGTTTCGCCGGTATCCTTCCTGTCCGTCTGGATGACCCCGGCGTCATAGATGATCAGTTCGGCTATGCCGGAAGCCGTGCGGTTGATCCAGGCGATGCCGCCCTGGTCGTGGGTATTCGCCATGCAGACGATATCACGGACGAAGCTGAACCAGTCGGTCCAGTCGTTCACGTCGCCGTCGATCAGCTTTTGAACGGGATGGTCAGCCGCCGCGGTTTCCTTGCCGCCTTCGATCCGCACCACCTTGGCACGAAGCGAGGCGGCAGATTCCGAGATCACGCGCACTGCGGACTGCACAGCTGGCACGGCAAGTGCCGCGCTTGCGGAAACCGAAATGCCGGCCGCTGCTGGCACGGCGCCGAAGAGTTCCTGCAGCCACGCTTCGGGCGTGGTGAGCTGGGACTTCGCTTCGACGGTCGGTTTCTGAAAGGGCCAAATTCGCATTCCCAGTTTATGCCGGAACGCGGAACGATTTGACCACTGTGGACGTTTAGGGTTTTCTAGGAAACAGTTGGGAAAGCTGACTGATTTATGCGGAGATGGTTCCTGTTCGGAACTAAAGATTCATAGTTTCGGCACAATTCGGTACCTAGATCATTGACGAACGGATTGACAAAGTATTAACCTACTTTGCACGTTTAGAGAAAATTAACCATACAAATCAATGGTTAATTGGGGGCGATTCTAAATGCTTTGGGCATTGTAAGGAGACACCAATGACCGGGCTTACGAGATCAGACAAAATTCGAGAAGAGCTTATCAAAGAAGCTGAGGGTTCGTTCAGCCGAGTTCGTCGTGCCTTGGAGGAAGCTGCACGTGCCCGCAAGGACAAAAGCCAGCCGCTCGATTTGGACGATGTAAAGCGGCGGATTCAGGAATCCTTTGAGGAAAAGGTTGCTTAGTTGTCGCTGAGTGCGTCGACGCTTGTACTTTTCATTCTGCTCATACCGGGCATCGTGTTCCGGTTTTTCATCTACAGTGAGACCCCTGTAAGGAGGTCTCTGAATTATTCCAACACGATCTACGTTGTCATAATGGTGTTGCTGTACGCCATTTTCATTAACGTGACTTCGATGTTGATATGGAATTTTGTAACCAAGCTAATCAGACACTGCTTCGGTTGGGACTACGTGGTTAAGATCAAGGAGGCTGGTTCCAATATCTCCCTGCACATCGCAGGCGTGGATCACACATATTTTGGATTTATTGATAAATACCCCGTTCTTTCTATAGCCTACTCGATATGGTCATTAGTGATTGCTTACGCTCTCGCGAAGCTTGTTCTCGCGCTGTCAGAACGGTGGATGCCGCTTGGCCGGGTGATGTATGGCCCATTGGCTCCGTTGCTTTCTAGCAGACACGACGAGCTCTTTACATGTCACGTCCTGACAAAGGTGCAGGAAAAGAATAGACGCGTCATGTACCAGGGATTCCCCGTTGAAGTGATCTTAAAGAATGGGAGCAACATCGATCACATCGTGATAAAAAATCCCGAAAAATTCTATATGAAGATTAATAGTCAAGGCAACGCGCCGACGACGACTCGGGAATCCTCGGTCTCGATAGGCGATGGCGTATTGAACGGATTGATCTACATCTCCGGCAACGACATAGAGAATGTCTACTTCGAAAGTTGGTACTTCTGAACTCTATCGTCCTTTAACCCACCCCTCCAACTCCGAACGCAAGGCAAAGTATGTTCTTGCCTTTGGCATGTAGATCGGTGCGATACCTGCCTTTGCCCAGGCCCTTACAGTATCCTCTGAGACCCCCAACGCTCGCGCGATCGCAGGCGCTCCCCAGAGCTTTTCAGGTTTCTTCCCTGTGAACGTCTTGTCGAATTCTGACGCCTTCATGTTCTCATTCCTTGTATGTTAAAAAGTAAGCGTCCGGTGAGGTCACCTTTGCGAACAGTGCCGTTTCGGTGAAGTTACGGAATTAATTACGTAC
>JAGREQ010000381.1 GCA_020446465.1 Novosphingobium sp.
TGCCCCATATTGAACATTTGCCCGATTGCCGAATTCTGGCGGTCGCGTTCGACGTTGTACTGACCGAGATCGAAGCCGGCGAGCGTGTCGGCCACTTCCGAAGCCACATGGCCCTGAGCATAGGGCGAACCGCCCCTGCCCCGCATGGATGCCGACATAGCGGCTTCAGTGGCCGCATCGGCCTGTATGCGGTCCCTGACCGCCTGATAGCCAGGTGCATTTGACAGGTCGAGATAATCGCCTCGCGCGGTGGGATTCAGGGCGTCGAGAGCAGACCGCTGTTGTGCGTTGAAACCGTCGCGCCCAAACGTATCCTGAAACTGCGTTGCCACACCGGCGAGCGGGTTGCCCTCTGCGTCATTCGCTGCGGTTCGATGTGCCTGTGTCGCGCCCTGCGCCAGCATGTAGTTCCACGGCGCGGCCTTCTTGCTGAAATTGTACTGCGATGCAGCATCGGAAAACCCGCTGTCGAGCAGCGGTTGAATGGCCGGATAAGGGGTAGCTGTCGAAGTCGATGTGCTGTTGCTGCTCTGTTTTGTCGTGTTGTCGCCCATCACTTAACCTCAAAGGTCTGCCGGATTACCCGAGCTGTTGGGAAGAGCCGCCTATAGGCAGCCGGTCCCGAAAAGATTGCCGTATCCGCGCCGCAGAGCTTTCCAAGCGTCCTGACAGCATCCATGAACTCGTCGCGCCATGTTCTGAAGTCGTCGCCCCAGAAGGCGATTACATTGATCTTCGGGCCATCCGCCCAATCTTCCGGCACACAGATCGCAGCGCCCCGGATTTCGTCATCGAAGGCAATTAGCAGGTGGCCGTTTCCGATCCTCGCCCGCTGATACAAATCCGCCAGAGTGAGATTTCTCGCCCGCTTGCTGACCTTTCCGAAGCCTTTCGCCAGCTTGGGCCAGAAACGATCAACGTCCGAAACCGGGACGATCTGGAAATTCATTCGACCACGTAGGCCGCATTGACGTGCAGGAAGTCTCCCGTTTCCGCCGTCACAGCCAGAATATGGTTGTACGGAAGGATGATCGGGCGCGGCAGCCCACCCAGAGCATTGCCCGAATTGGCAGTAATTGTGCCCTTCCACAGCACCTTGTACGAGCTGCCGTTGTCCGGCGAGATTTCGACCGTAAGCAGCTTATCTGTGCTCTGATCGTTGGTGGCCCCAATATCGCCGACCTTCCAGGTTTCGCCCTGCTTGTTGTTGGAAAGCAGTGTCGTTCGGCTGCTGGTGGTGAGATCGACATTTGCGATTGGCTGCGGGCTGCCCGACAGGACAAACAACGTACTCATATGTTGCCGTCCTTCGATACCCTGACCGGGGCTATCGCGGTGATAAAGCTCCAATCCGTCCCGGCTGGTATCGTCGCTTCAAACCCATGAAGCAGCGCAGACTTGCGGAAACTGACCATGCCTGTGCGCGCATGCTGCGAAACCGCAGCGCCTTGCGTTCTCGTCCCGCCGTGCCACTGCGATGTCGTCTGCTTGACCGTTAAGCCCGTTGCATCGGTTACAACCCGCATTTCGTGCGGCGTCGTGTGGCCCGGCCCGAGTTGCACATCCGCCGTTGTGACGGTTGCCTGAAGATAAGGCCCGGAGAAGATGCCTAGCTTGTTGTCGGTATCCCAGCCGTTCAGCGTCGGCCTGCCGCCCTGCAATAGCCTGGCATCGAAAGCAATGTCGGCATCGTCTATCGAGGCATAAAGCGCATCCAGACCGTCAATCGTCACCGCTGCCGTGGCCATGGCCGACAGATCGGAAACGTTCTGGTCCGAATAGCACCAGCGGCGATGAAAATAGTTGTAGCCGAGCAGAGCCTTCGTGGCGTCCGTTTTCTGGTACTGCCACCACACGATATCGCGGAATGGATCGTTCATCCCAACGACTTCGGGCAGCAATGTCAGGTCCAGTTCATCACCCGACAGGAACCAGCCGTCGATATCCTCAATCTCTCCGATAGGTTCCGCGTTCGGCCCCATAAAGAAGCCCTTTTCGGACAGCCATGCGAAGTTGTTGGTCGAGATGTTGACGATAGAGAGCGGAGAAATCGCCCCGATTGCCGGGTTTAGGATGTCGATGTTGAACGCGCTGGTGATGTCGCCGTTTCTAATCTGAGTGCGGATCATATCGCGCTGGAAAACAATGGCCCCGTTCTGCGAACCAATGCCGCCCTGCACTTCGTTGCCGGACTGGAATATCTGCGACGATGAACCCCGGCTGCCCTCTGTCCAGTTGGATCGATCACGTATCGCCGACCAGCGGATTTCGTTGGGGCTGTCTGCCG
>JAGREQ010000382.1 GCA_020446465.1 Novosphingobium sp.
ACTGCCTTGGCAATGTTGGCCTTTTCCGCCGTCAGGTAGGCGCGAATTTCTTCCGATTGGCCAATCATGTTGAAGATGTAACCACCGGCGTTCGCTGTGGTGTCCAGTCCACCCAGGATTAGCAACATAACCAGGCCCCGCCATTCCTCGCTCGAGATGGGCCGGCCATCAATTTCAAATGCCAGAAGCTTGCTGGGGATATCGTCGCCTGGATGCGCAGTCCGCAATTCATAGAGTTCGGCCACGGCGTTCGTCATGTGAAGCTGCGATTCGGGACTGAACGTCGCGACGTATTCCGCCGCCCATTTCTGGAACTCGCGGCGACGATCCATCGGCAGATCGAGCAGCTCCGCTATGAGAATCGCCGGCACTTCAATGCTGAACTGATCCGCGAGGTCTGCTTCGCCTGTCTCGATAAACTCATCGATAAGTTTGTCGCAAATATGATGAATCTTTTCCCGAAGCGATTTCGCATAGTTCGGCGAAAACATGCGCTGTAACGGCATGCGAAATTGGCTGTGGCGCGCGCCCTCATCCATGATCATCGGCTGCCTCAAGGGCACATCGGCGCTAAAGGGAAACCCTGGCCCCGGGCCATCGCGGGGGTCGCTGCTGAGCCGCGCGTCACGCGCAGCCACCACGCAATCTTCGTAGCGGGTGACTACATAATATCCGCCATGTTTCTTGCTGTGGCCCACAGGCGTCTGGTCGCGCAATTCCTTAAGGAGGGAAACCGGGTCTTCCATCGCCATTACTTCCAGATGATCGTAGGTATCCCAGCTTGGGCGGGTCTTCGCGGTCATTGTTCGCTCCTTACGGCTTGGCCGTCATCGAATTTTGCGCGTCCGGCGCCCCGATTTGCCTAGATCACATTGTCGCCGCGAAGGAGGACATCGCTTCCCCCATCAGCGAACATCACCTGCCCCACCATGAATCGATTGTCCGCGCTGGCAAGGAAAGCGATGAGCGGCGCGATTTCCTCTGGCTGGGCATAGTCCTCGAGCACGAGCGGCACTGCCTTCATCAGTTCTGCTTTTGCTTGCGGATCGGAAAGTATATCCTGAGCCATCGCAGTCTTGATGGTGCCGGGGGATACGCCGTTAACCAGGATGCCCACCCCACCCCAGTCCGGCCGCATCGACGTACGGCGTACCCAGCGGGCCAGAGCGTTCTTGCCCGACGCGTAAGCCGACTGGCCGTCGGCTGAGGACGCTTTCCGCGCTGCAACTTCGTCATCGGCCAGGCATGCGCGCACAATTTCCTCATCAGGAGGAAACAAGGTTGCAATCGAGCAAATCATGACCGCGCGCGGAGCCTTGGAGCGCTCCAGTCCGCACCTGAGGCCTTCGAGCAGATGCGTCGCGCCGAAATAGTTAACCGAGACTGTGCGCGCGCCATCGTCAGGCAGCGAAATGCCCGCACAGCTGATGACGGCATCTATTATCGGAGAGCTCGCAAGGACATGCCTTGTTGCTTCGCGTCGCCCTTCGGCAGTTCCAAGATCGACGCAAACGTCAGCGTCCTTCATGTCGATCCCGATCACTTTGACGCCCGATCTGGCCAGGCATGAAGCGACTGCGCGTCCAATGCCACCCGCAGCCCCCGTCAGGACCACAATCCGGTTTGCGTGCCCGCCGGAACCCATATCGCTTTGTTCAGACATCGGCTTCTCCGTCCCCCTGCCCCTCAAGCAACCTATATGACACCATCTTAGTCAATCTATCCCGGCAATCGCCAGAGCCTTCCCGACCCCGTTTCGCACGATGGGACGCGAATCGTCGCATATCTTGACATCTTGTAAGTCACCATTACAAATTATCGCGAGCATTGAAAGTCGCACGTAAAATTGTGGCGCCCGAGCCTATGATGTGGCGTGCGGCGCAGTGCGAGGGGGCAAGGGGAAGCAACGGCATTTGATCCGCTGGCCATTGTGCAGAGTCATCCTAGCCATAAACATCACGGGAGGTTGATTATGAAGGCAGTTTCGAAGGGCAATATCCTGGCGACAGGGCTCTTGGCCTCTATTCCGGCACTGGCCCACGCGCAGACAACTGATGATGCGTCTGCGGCCAATCAGGGTGACATCATCGTCACGGCGCAAAAGCGTGAGCAACGCCTTACCGAAGTGCCGCTATCCATCATTTCCCAATCGGCGGAACAACTGAAGGCCGCCGGTGTTGTCACGACAAAGGACCTTACCAAGGTCGTGCCAGGCCTTGTCTACACTCAAAATGAGGCCTTTGCGCAGCCGGCGATTCGTGGTGTTTCGACGACATTGACGACGGC
>JAGREQ010000383.1 GCA_020446465.1 Novosphingobium sp.
CACGGCGGCAAGGCGGCAGCGTTTGAGGCGAAAGCGCGGCTCCCAGCGGCGGATCGCCATGGCCGTGGCGGCATAGACCAGCAGGCGATTGTCACCGTTCAGCGGGTGATCGATCAGGTCTGGCAGCATAGAGCCATAATCGCGTCGCATCACCCGGCTGCCCAGCGGGGTGGACAGGATATCGCCGATCGATTGGGCCAGATGGTCATTGCCACCCAGCGCCTTGCCGGTGGTTCGGCTCATGCCAGTCATGGTTCAGGGTCCGGTTCCGGCACGTTGCCGGTCGGCGCGCTGCCGTGAATATGGCGAACAAGGCTGACTTCACCCGGCGTGCCGGGCCATGCCAGCACGTCAATGTCAGACGTGATGATATCGGTCGCTGTGATCTTGCCTTCCACCGCCACGTTGCCTTCGATCAAGACGCCGCCAGTGGATTTGATCGTTAGCGTGGCCCCGGCGGGCAGGGTGATATCGGCTGCATTTTCGTCAGGGTCGTAACCGAATTCTGCGCCGTCTTCGAACTGCACGAATTCACGCGAACCGTTGCCGGGGGCCGGATAGAGCGCGGAAAACAGGCCGGGCATGGCCACCGCCTGGGCAATGTCACCATCGGGACAAAGCAGCACGATCTGTTCATCAACGCTGGGCGGGGACCAGACGATAGTCTTGCCCGCGCGCATCGCGGACCATTGAATGTCAGTGGTGACATAGCCGCCGTTCAGCGGATCGCCCACCTCCACCTGACAGGTGGCAGCATCGCGATTGACCGCTGTGACGCGGCCCACGCGAATAATCTGCAAGGGATCGGAAACGGTATCAGGCATGGACTCTGCCATGCCAAGGCCACGCGCGAAAGCGAGCGCGCGGCCTCGTTAAAAGCGCGGCTAGGAGGGTAGCCAGGTTAGCTGATATTCAGCCATGAACCTGCGGACGCGATTTACGGTTTCACGCCGGTGCCATCGGCCAGAAGGCCAGCACCATGGACAGCGCGACATACCCGGCGAAGATCAGCAGCCACGTCATGCGATGGCTGCCGCTGCAACAAACAGCGCATCAATCGCTGCATCATCCATGCCGAGCGCCGGGGCCAGCGATGCGATCAGCGCACTGTCACGCTGGACTTCGGTTGCATATTCCCACTCAATCTGGGCCGCTTCCTTTTGCGGTGATGGCAGGGCGGCGATGGCCGCATCCACGGCGGCGAGACTGCCCGCCGCCAGCAACGCCAGACGCGCTTGCCGCATGGAAACAACTTGCGGGACAAGGGCCGCCAGTTCCTGCGCTGTCTGATCGCGTACGGTCCATGCTTGCGTCCATTCGCCATTGACCAGCACCGGCGAAGCCAGTTCTGCAATCTGTCCGGCTGTCACCGCTGGCGGTTCGATCGGCGCAACTGCGACCACGTCATGTTCGCCATCCATCAGCATGATCGGGTCGGTGACGGGCCAGCTTTTCGGGAAATCAGCGCGCAGCATGGCTGTGGTGTATGGCCATGCGACAACAGCGCCATCCACAACGCGGGCGTAGAGGCCATCGCCGGTCATTTCCAGCCAGTCGTGCACAATCCAGTTCTGTTGCGGGATACCGTCCACAAGCAAAGGCGTATCGAGGTCGAGCGTCTGACCTTCGCCAATCGCAGGCGGCGGCACTTCGGCAACTTCCAGCACGCCGAATTCTTCCAGATCGGCCAACGTCGTGTCGTCTGCCAGTTCAACGTCCGGGTGATCGCGAAGGAACTGCGCGGCAGTGTCGTATGGCTTTATGACAGCGCCGTTCTGGATGAGGACGAACATCGTTTCACCTATTCGATTGTGAAGAGAAGGCCGGACAGATCATCCGATGAGCCGAAAGTGAATGTGCGCGTGCCGGTCGCGCCGGGGGCGTTCATGGTTTCGACAGCAAGAATTGAAGAGAGTAATCCGTAGCTATCGGCACCTGCCTGCGTCATGGAACCCGGCGGGGTCCACGCCGAACTGCCAAAGCCGCTGGCCGCGCCACAAATGAGCGCGGGCTTCGTCGGGCTGATCGATGCAAGAGCCACGGTGGCTGCCGTGGCCGTGGTCAGAGCGGGCGCGATTGTGGTGACGCCAGTTTTTGCCCCGCGCACCGTTATCAGGATGACGACGAACCCGGTGCTGGCACCGCTCGTGCTGAATGAACCAACAGAATTATAACCGTCTTGCGTGGCGACTTTGGAATAGCAGGCAATGATCGAACTGCCGCCACCAGACAGGGCTGGCCTGTCAAATTCAAGCGCCCAGCCAGCTGGCGTGTTGAAGCTC
>JAGREQ010000384.1 GCA_020446465.1 Novosphingobium sp.
CTTCGAGCTTCTTGATGGCCTCGGTGCTTTCCCGGCGTGCGGCGCTGTTTTCAGCGAGCACCAGTTTCAGCTTGGCGGAGACCTGCTCCAGCAGGCTGCGCCGGGCATATTGCGCGAACCGTTTCAATTTAAGTGTTTCCATTATTCGTCCTTCGATCCGGGCAGGCGGCCAGAGCGTTTTTCAAGTTTCTTTTCTTCGGTTTTTACCCTGCGTTCCAGCTTCTTGATGTCTTCCTCGGGAGGCAACTTTTCCGGTTTGATACCGCGCTGGCCAAGCATGTCGCGCACGCTCACATTGTTTTGCACATGCTCGCGAGTAATCGCATACTCGCCCTGAAGATCGTCCTGCTGCACATTGTGGTTGGTCATTTCCGTTGCCAGATTTTTAGCGGCAATGGTCAATGTCGGCAAAAAGTCAGCGAGCGGACGGGTTTTGGTGATGCCGTATTTGTCCTTCATGACCTGAGTGGTATGGCCGCCAAAGAGTGCTGCATCTCCTCTGGAGCGAATGCGACCAAACCCGGCATCATCTACTCCGCGTTCGTAGATATTCTGAGAAAGCGTCTTTTCCGATTCCCGCAGGCGTTCCCTTGCATCCAGTCGGGCTTGCAGGCGCATCCGGTCTTCGATCAACTCCTGCTTGCGGGTCTGAACGGCGAAGTAGCTCTGGGCAAAGGCAATGGGTTCCTTACGCGGGTCGCCATTTTGAGCAATCAGGTAGCAGGCGTAGCGGGTGAGCATGAAATCATCAATGGTCCGTTCAGCACCACTGCCTAGCTTGACCATTTTCGTGACGCCACGAAAATGGTTAGCCGGATCGTAACCCGTTGTTTCACAAGATTCGATGGCTCGTTTGATGGCCGTCTGAAAGTTCTCCCAACGGGCATATCCGAGCGGTTCCATGAGGTCACGGGCGAACCAGAACTCAACATCCTCGCCGGGGATCCGCTGGCTGATGGCATCGAACTGATTCTGAAGAATCTGAATAGCCTCTGTTTTCATGATTGTTTCTCCATCGGATCAATTTCCTGACGTCAGGAAATTGATCATAACCTCTAGATTTGAATCCTTTTGCCTTTGCGGATTTCATCCAGCAGCGCCTCGCGCATGGATTCCAGATAGCGTTCCACATCGGCCTCGTCGGACAGCCAGGCTTTGTCGAAAGAGACCTTCACCGAACGGCTTGACACATACTCGATGCGCGGCTCTGCCACCGTCGGTTGCGTGGGTTTCGCACCATCATACGGCGTGGAGGTCTGACCGGGGACCAAAGCAGGCTTGGGTGTTGGTGCCGGCTGCGTCCAGGATGTCATCTGCGAAAGCAGGCTCTGGTAGTCGCTTTCCTCAAACCGGCGCAGGGTGTCGCGGATGACGGCAATCAGTTTTTGGCGCTCTATACCTGAGTCGAATTCGTTAAACGGACGGGTGATCTGCTCCTGCTGCCCGCCGTTCAGTGCGCCGAATTCGGCCATACCGCAGAGGCGACCTTTAAGGGTGGCGACCGTCTCCCTGGCCTTGGCAATCTCGGCTTCGATCTGGGCCGTGACTTTTCCCTTCAGGGTTTCGACTTGCGTCTTCACCTGCTGCATGCGGTTGCCCTTGTAGCATTCCGGATCGGTCAGGCTGGCGACGACCTGAGCGGATTCATCGCCATCGATGTAGACGAAGTTGGACTCCTGGCTTTGAACGAACGTGCGGGCGTTATCGAAAATGCCTTTCTGCGGGCCGCTCATAAATTTGCGGACAGGATCGATGACGCTTTCCTTCATGTCGAGCAGCGCGTCTTCCTGGCGGGTGAGTTCGGTCAGATACCAGGTATAGGGCTTGCCGGTCAGCTCCTTGATCTTCTCAAGCACCGGCGTCAGCGCATTCAGGAAAGGATACTGGGATGCCTGGGCCGCCAGTGGGTTGAGCTGATGCATGAGTTCCTGGAACGCAGCACCGGTTTCCTTGCCGAGCGCCTTCGCTTCGCCGGCAGCAGGCGGGGCATCGAAGAAGTCCTCAAAGAACGCCTTGAGGGCGCGGACCTGAGACGCGGTAAATTCGACCTGGGGGTCCAGAACCACATTGCCGTGGCCATGGGTGTTGCGCAGCGCCCGTTCCAGCTCGTCCTCTTCCAGCAGATTGCCGTCGGTGCGGACCTCGACCTTGCCGCGAGCGCAGAGGTTGGCCAGGGTGCAAAGCACTGCGGCGTAGTACCAGCCATAGGGTTTGCGCTCGAATTTCTCGAGCAACTTTTTTAGCGTGGTGCGCACGCCACCCCGGTTGTTGCTCTGAATG
>JAGREQ010000385.1 GCA_020446465.1 Novosphingobium sp.
GTTCCGGTGCATCAGGATTGTCTGTCACCGCGCGGGCACAAGGCGTTTTCGACACCGATCGAAATGATGGAGTTTGCTGCGAAAATGCGTGACCTTTCCGGTGGCAAACCGGTGGGTCTGAAACTGTGTATCGGTCAGCCCCACGAGCCCTTCGCCATGGTCAAGGCGATGCTGGAAACCGGGATCCGCCCCGAATTCATCGTTGTCGATGGCGGCGAAGGCGGCACGGGCGCTGCACCGCTCGAACTGTCGGACTGGGTCGGCACTCCGCTGACCGAAGGCCTGATCCTGATGCGCAACGCACTGGTCGGCGCGGGACTGAAGGACGAAGTGCGTCTGGCCGCCAGCGGCAAGGTCTATTCTGGCATGGGCCTGGCGCTCAACATCGCGCTGGGAGCGGACTGGTGCAACGCGGCGCGCGCCTTCATGCTCTCGATCGGCTGTATTCAGGCCCAACGCTGTCATCTCGGCAATTGTCCCACAGGCGTCACCTCGCAGAATCCGGGGCGCCAGCGGGGCCTGGTGCCCGAAGTGCAGGGCGAACGCGCCGCGCGCTATCATCGCAAGACGCTGGTGGCTTTGGCCGACATCGTGGCCGCGGCGGGCTTTGCCCATCCGCGGGATCTGGAACCGCACCACATCATGCACCGTACCGGCACCGAAAAGGCTGCACGGATGGACAGGATTCACACCTTCCTGCCCAACGGTATTCTGCTGGATGCCCCCGATGACACAATCTACGCCGACTGGTGGGCGGCGGCTCGTGCCGACAGCTTCCGCCCCGCTACTGACCTGGCGGCCGTCCGGGCTCGCGCCAGATAAGCACGAGCGATTCTATACGGGGGGAACGTTACCCGGCCGTTCGGTGCAGTACTGTACCGCGCCGCAGCATCATCGCCGTGCCGCGCGGGAGTGGTTCCCACTCGTCATCGTCCAGCGGCACACTGGCAAACAAGTATGTGCGCGGCGACACATTCCTGATCCGTGGCCCTCTCCCATGCCAGTGACCTATATCGTGGCAATCGCCGAAATGCCGCATGACCAGACCCGGCTCGCGCGGTTCGGTAATCGTCATATCGGGCAGTTCATGGCGGCGTTGGTCGGCATGGATAAACAGGCTGCGACCATCATAAAACAGGAAGTTTGCCGGACCCAGCCCGCGCATATCGGCGCAGAATCTGGCGAACACGTCGAAACGCGCAGCATCGTCCTGACCTGCCCCTGCAAGCCGGGCGAGCAGGATGAGGAAGGCCATTTCGGAATCGGTATCGCCCACCCGTTCGCTCAGCCAGGGTGCGGCTTCGGGCAAGTGGGCAATACCATCCAGATCGCCATTATGGGCAAAGTGATGGGCCATGCCGCCGCGTACCCGGGTGAACGGATGGGTATTGGCCAATAACTGATTGCCTTGCGATGCGCGTCGGACATGGGCGATCAGATCGCTTGAGGCAAATTCCTGATCGAACACCATCTTCGCCAGCGCGCTGTCTGCCGCCGGGGCGGCCTCGCGGAAGACGTGGGCATCGCGCTTTTCTGCAAAGACAATGCCCCAGCCATCACGGTTGAGATTACGCTCCCCGCCTTCACGCGCAAAGGCATCAAGGTCGGCGGTAACCTTCGCAACCCCTGCGCTGTTCATGGCAAATAGTTCGCACATCGCTTGGTAGATCCTCGTTTCAGCGCAAGAAATTGTCGCGCAGCAGGCCGACCACTTCCTTTGCCCGCCCATAGAGCACGGCCTTCACGCCAAATAGTGCGGTTGAAGCCACCTGGCCCACGGTTATCTCTGGCGGCATGACAAGTTCCATCCGGTTCACCTTTACATCCAGCAGACCCGGTCCTTCGGTGGCCAGCCAGCTTTCCATTGCTGGCGCCAGATCGCTGGCTTTCTCCACCCGCCAGCCTCGAATGCCGCAGGCTTCGGCAACTTTCGAAAAATCGGGATTTTCCAGCCCCGTGAAATGATCGACCAGCCCTTCTACCCGTTGTTCCATTTCAACAAAGCCCAGCGTGGAATTGTTGAAGACCAGTAGCTTGAGCGGCACCTTTTCCTGTACCAGCGTCAGCAGGTCCCCCCTCAGCATGGTCATTCCGCCATCGCCACACAGGGCGATGACCTGCCGTTCGGGATAGGCGATCTTGGCCCCCATGGCTTGCGGGAAACCGCTCGCCATCGTGCCGTGCAGCAGGCTGTTGAGAAACCGCCGTCCGCCGCGCGCGGTGATATGGCGCAGCATCCAGACCATTGCCGTGCCAACGTCGGACACGAAGATG
>JAGREQ010000386.1 GCA_020446465.1 Novosphingobium sp.
GGGCTGCCATTATCCGATAAGTTTACGGGGCGGTGTACTAGCAGCCATGCCGACTGAGGATCGTCCCCCCGTCGATGCGCTGGATACGTGTATTGAGCGAAACCTGCCGGATCTGGAAGCAGAAGACCGGCACATCATCGACGCCTGCGATCTTCAAGGGCAAACGGTTCGTGCATATGCCGAAGCCCATGAACTCACGCTGGCCGCCGCCAAATCACGCCTGTTGCGAGCCAGAAAGCGGCTTCGCGACCGCCTTATCCAAAATTGCCAAGTCCGTTTCGATGAGGCTGGGCAGGTGTGTTGCCACATCCCACGCACCTCGACCTGAATCCTTTTGGCTCCTCATTCGTCTTCTTGGTTGACGGTTCAGTGCGGGCAATCCGTTATCGCTGAACCCCAACAATGGAGATGAAACATGACCACCCTCGCCATGCGTTGGACGCAACGCAGCCCACGGGCGTTTCTGGTACTGGCGGCCCTGCTATGGTGGGGCTTGTACCAAACCCTGATTCCCCTCTCGGAAAGACTGGTGGCTGCCCTGCCGGTCGCACGCGAAAGCCATCTTGGCGGCGCGCTGCAATTCTTCTTTTATGACACACCCAAGGTGCTGCTGCTTCTGACGGGCATCGTGTTCGTTATGGGCATGATCAACAGCTACTTCACGCCGGAGCGCACCCGAGCCTTGCTGGCTGGACGCACGGAAGGGGTTGCTAACGTGATGGCCGCCTCTTTGGGCATCGTCACCCCGTTTTGCTCCTGCTCGGCGGTGCCGCTGTTCATTGGCTTTGTGCAGGCGGGTGTGCCGCTGGGCGTGACCTTCTCTTTCCTGATTTCCGCCCCGATGGTCAACGAGGTGGCGCTGACGCTGCTATTTGGCATGTTCGGCTGGAAAGTGGCGATGCTGTACTTGGGCCTTGGCCTGTCGGTGGCTATCGTGGCGGGCTGGATCATCGGTCGAATGAAGATGGAAGCGTATCTGGAAGATTGGGTGCGCGACATGCCTAAAACCAGTGCGCAGTTCGCGGCAACAGCAATGAGTCTGAGTGAACGTATCGAGGCCGGTTTTCAGAGTGTGCGTGAAATCGTCGGCAAGGTCTGGCCCTACATTCTGGCGGGTATCGCCATCGGCGCGGGCATCCACGGTTATGTGCCGCAAGACTTCATGGCCAGCTTCATGGGCAAGGAAGCGTGGTGGTCGGTACCGCTGGCCGTGGTGATCGGCGTACCGATGTACACCAATGCAGCAGGCGTGATTCCCATCGTTCAAGCCTTGCTGGCCAAGGGAGCGGCACTGGGCACGGTGCTGGCGTTCATGATGAGTGTGATCGCCCTGTCGCTGCCGGAGATGGTGATTCTGCGTAAGGTGCTCAAAATCAGACTGATCGCAACATTTATCGGTGTCGTCGCCACCGGAATTCTGATCGTGGGCTATGTATTCAACTGGGCTTTATGAGGAGATTGAAATGAAAGACATCAAGGTACTTGGTACAGGTTGTGCCAACTGCAAAAGCACCATTGCGTTGATCGAACAAGTCGCTCAAGCGAAGGGAGTTGCAGTTTCTCTGCAAAAAATAGAAGAACTCAAAGACATCATGAGTTACGGCGTGATGAGCACGCCGGGCGTTGTGATCGATGGGAAGGTCGTCCATGCGGGGGGGGTTCCATCCCGACACAAGATCGAGCAATGGCTGATTGCATGAGGTGCCAAAGATGACAACCGATCAAAAGAAACTCGAAAACGCTCGTCAATACTGTCCCACCCTGACCCTGCGCAAGGTAACGGAAGAAGGGGCTTTGCTGGTGGATGTTCGCGAGCCATCAGAAATTGCAACGCTGGCATTTGACGTTCCCAAGCTCGTCGCTATCCCGATGAGCGAATTTGAACAGCGATTCATGGAACTGCCGCGCGATCAGGAGTTAATTTTGGCGTGCTCAGTCGGTGAGCGCAGTTTGAAAGCGACCTACTTTTTGATGTACCACGGATACGACAACGTCGGCAACATGGAAAGCGGCCTCACAAAATGGGTGCGCAAATGTTTTCCGGTGAAGGGGGATGCGGAATCGCTGACGAACGGTTCTGCGTGCTGTACTTCGTCATCACCTCCCGGAAAATGCTGTTGAATTGAATTTTCCGGCTACCAGCTTAAGGCGGGACAACTGGTAACGCTGTAGCGAGGGTTATTTTCCCAAGCACTGCCCGCCCGGAGTCAGCTATGCTGAGTTAATGACCAAAAAAACCTCTGTTACCCAGAGCATCCGGGCTGGC
>JAGREQ010000387.1 GCA_020446465.1 Novosphingobium sp.
CTGACGATCCTCGACGCACCGCTCCATATACCAATCGCGCGCAAAATCCTTGGCAGCGGCAAGGCTCGTCTCCTTGGTCGTCTGCCGGTGGTTGCGGCTGCCAAGGTAGGTCGAGCATTGCCAGAAGCGGCTTCCCTCACGCCGGTAAACGTGGAGCGCGCCATCCATCAAAACATGGCTCTCAACGGGCATTCCGAAAACTCCAAAGTGTGTAAGACTTGTGTAAGTCTTTTTCGGAGTCTCGGCCTTACCTAAAACATTGGTTTTGCGTGGTTTTTGGCTTAGAAAAATAGGTAGAAGGCGATTTTGAGTCGAGCGCGTCTACCAATTCCACCACAGGGGCAGTGAGGGGGAGCCTCTAGCGAAGCTCCCGCCCGGGCGCAAGCCTACTTGCGCAGTTCGCGTTCAAGAGTCTTGTGGGTCGACTTGCCATAAGGCGGTTTGAACCCGGCTATACCGGCAACATCCATCGCAGGCTGGCGGTAAACCGCGCGCATATGGCTGAACGTCTTGAAACCATCGGCGCCATGATAATTGCCCATTCCGGAAGGGCCAATGCCGCCAAAGGGCAGGTCCTCCATGGCGTTGTGGAAATTCACGTCGTTGACCGTCGCGCCGCCTGAAATCGTGCGGGTGAGCACGCGTTGCTCTTCGGCCTTGTCGTTTCCGAAATAATAGAGGCCGAGCGGGCGATCGTGCGCGTTCACATAATCAATCGCCTCATCCATGGAATAATAGGTCATCACGGGCAGGATTGGGCCAAAGATTTCTTCCTGCATCACCTTCATATCGTCATTGACGTTGCGAACGATGGTGAGCGGCATTTTGTTGCCGTTCGACGAACCAAAATCCTCGTTCGCAGGATTGACCTCGATCAGTTCGGCACCCTTTTCCTTGGCATCGGCAAGATAGCCCTGCAGCCGGTCATAGTTGCGGCCATTGACCACCGATGTGTAATCATCATTGTTGAGCAGCGATGGATAGAGCGTCGAAACGCCGTTGACGACGCCGTCGATCATTTCCTGTTCCTGCTCTTTGGCGACAAGCAGGTAATCGGGTGCGAGGCAGATCTGCCCGGCATTCATCATCTTGCCCAGCGCGATGCGCTCGCCCGCCTTTTTCTTGTCGGCGCTGCGCCCGATAATCGTCGGCGATTTGCCGCCTAGCTCTAGCGTGACAGGCACGAGGTTATCCGCTGCGGCGCGCATTATGTGCTTGCCGACGCTGGTGGCGCCCGTGAAGATCAGGTGATCGAACGCGAGTTTTGAAAAGGCTGTGCCGACCTCAACCCCGCCCGTGAAAACCGCCATTTCCTCTTCGGCGAAATATTTCGGTACCGCTTCGGCAAAAACCTCTGCCACACGTTCGGTATATTCGGATGGCTTGATCATCGCACGATTACCCGCCGCAAGGATTCCGGCCATCGGCACCATCACCATGCCAACCGGGAAGTTCCACGGCGCGATTACGCCGACCACACCCTTGGGCTGGTACACAACGTCAGCCTTTGCGCCTATCAGGCCGAGTGGGAATGTAGGTTTGCGTTTTTCATTTCGCGCCCAGCTTTCGAAATGCTTTTTGGCATGTTTCAAAGCGCTGACCGAAGGCATGATGTCGGTCATCAATGTCTGTTCGGTGCTCCGATGCCCGAAATCGGCTGAAACCGCTTTGGCAAACTCATCCTTGTAATCGATCAACAGCGCTATCGCGCGATCCATGCGATCCCGCCGCACTGACATCGGCTCTGGCATGGCTGAGGTAAAAGCAGCCTTCTGCTTTTGCAAAACGGTTTGCATATCGGCGGTCATGTCTCTCTCCTATGTTTAATCGCTGGATTAACATTTCTGGATACGAATGCAACGCGCCTGCACATTGTATTGCGGCTTTCACAGGATTATGGGCGAATCCGAACCATCTCCCAAGCCAGAGGAATGCATCCATGAGCAGCACCGATCCCGTCGTCATCCTATCCTATGCCCGCACCCCGATGGGCGGCATGCAGGGCGTGCTTTCGGATGTGGCCGCAACCGATCTGGGCGCAACCGCCGTCAAGGCAGCAGTCGAGCGCGCTGGCGTGTCGGGCGACGATATCGAGCGCATCTATATGGGCTGCGTGCTACCAGCCGGCCTTGGTCAGGCCCCTGCCCGCCAAGCGGCATTGAAAGCCGGTCTCCCCAAATCGGTGCAGGCCACCACCGTCAACAAGGTATGCGGCAGCGGCATGCAGACCGTGATCATGGGTGCAGAAGCCATCGCCGCGGGCTC
>JAGREQ010000388.1 GCA_020446465.1 Novosphingobium sp.
GGCCGGAGCGGCGCTTGAACCCAACGAAACGTCGAGCCAGTGAAGGGGGTCAATTCCTGATGTCGGCAAAGGGGTCAATTCCTCGTGTCGCTTGACACCATAGGCATGTTTGAGGAATGCGGGCTCGATTGCCTCCTGGCAATCCAGATCTCTGCCCTTGTAATCTCCAGGTTCACGCGGAGCCTTGATCATGGCGACCTCCGATTCCGTGGGTTGAATATGTCGGCAGGCGAGCAAAGCAAGATAGTTGGGCGTCGGCGTGGCAAGGTCAGTTGCTGTGGGGACCGAAATCCGCGGACGGCACCTAGCGCTGCCCTTCCAGCATGGCCACGGCCAGTCCAGCAATCTCGCCCGGTTGCAGTGGCTTGTGTGCCTTCGGCACGTGATCAAATGCCCTTGGGATCTTGTCCCCGTGGCCGATGATGAAGGCGAATGGCACGCCTTTGCGCTGGAGCTGCTCGGCGACCGGGAAGACCCTTTCCTCGCCAAGCCGTATATCGAGCAAGGCCCCGTGCAAACGCTCGTCGTTTCTGTGGAGGAGATGCAATGCATCTGCGACATTGGCGGCTGGCCCTATGACCGATGCCCCACGATAAATCAGTGTTCGGGCCGCGTCGTTGGCCATGTACCAGTCGTCCTCGACAATCAGCAGACGACGGTGCTCCAGGGGTCGGCAGGTGCAATCGAGCTCCGCGTATCTCGACCGCGCATCGAGGATGCAGAGCGCCTTAAGCTTTTCAGGATCGATCAGGCCCCGCTGATAGAATACCAGGATATGGCGGGCAAATTGGCGTCGAGCCTCTTTGTCGGTCGTGAACCAGGGCTCTCTGGCCACCGTCCTGTACACAGACCTCAAGAGTCTTGTTTCTTCCGGTTGCAAATAGCCGGTGCGGCCGAAGAAATTCGGCGGGGTATCGTTCATTGTAGGTTCCTTGCTTGGTCAGGCGGGCGGGAATCTTCTGCCCCCAGTCAACGGCGCCCTGATGACGATTACCGCGATAGGTCAGCTTGGGCGCTCAACCCGCGGGGAGTCAACCCTCTATTCGGAAATGCTGATAAGGCGCCACTCATTGGTCCGAAATCGCACGGACCCGGCTGTTTTCATATCGCCGGTAGAAAGTTCAGGATTAGCATTTAAGACACTACGCTTTGCAATCGGGCTGAAGGCCGGACGTGACAGAGCATCATACGATCAGTATTGGGGACGTTTACATCGTGGTCGAGCTTGAAGAACTCGCCCCCGACCTCTGGACGGCATCCACAGTCTGGGCAGGGGATCACTACGAAGCCAGAGCGGGCAGCAGGATGAATGCCGAAGCAGCCCTCCTGATTGCGCTCCACAGCGAAAAAGGCCAAGCCGACTGAGGAGCCGATCGTCAGCACGCTTGTTCTGCTGTTGGCAAGGTCGTTCGACCTTCCAGTTGCGTCGGTCCTTGGGGAGGTTCTTTCGGGAGCCTCCTTTTTCGTCAAGCTTCTCCCCTCGCTCGGAACGAGCACGGTCTCAAGGGAACTGACGGGGGAGAAGGTTGGATGGCGGCAAAGTAGGGGCGTAGACAAGCCGCGCCCGACAAAACAGCAATCGGCGGGAACGGTTCCCGCCATCACGGATGTCGAAGACGCTCACAACGGATTGCATCCCGGATCACCGGTGGACCTCGACGAATTGACGTCCCGGCTGACACGATGGAACTGCAACTCCCCGTCGAGGTGATGGTCGAGCAATTCCATGGCATCGCTCGGTGAAGTTTCTGCCGATAGCCATTCGTCATAGACCGCCGGGTCAAGGATAACGGGCATCCGGTCGTGGAGTTCGCTCACCGGTTCTTCCGCCGGCCGGGTGATGATGGTGCAGCTGGTCACGCCGAGCTTGTCATTGTGCGCCCAGAGGCCGGCAAAGGAGAAGGGTGCGCCGCCCGGCAGGTGGATGTACCAGGGATCCTTCGTCTTGCCCTTCGGGTCTTCCGGCGGCAGCGTCTATTCATAGAAGCCGTCGGCCGGGATGAGACAGCGCTTCGACTTGAAGGCGTCCTTGAAGGCCCCTGACGTCGCCACGGTTTCGATCCTGGCGTTGAACATCGCCGCCTTCGGCATTTCCTTCGCCCACCACGGCACCAGCCACCAGCGGGCATCCTCTGCGATTTCGTTGCCGTCGGCGTCATTGTGGACGATCGGCACCGTCTGGGTCGGCGAGATGTTATAGCGCGGCGGTATGTCGTTGCGGCCGACATAGGGATCAAGGGTCAGGCGATAGAGCCTGACG
>JAGREQ010000038.1 GCA_020446465.1 Novosphingobium sp.
CCCTATAACGGCGTGTCGGGGTGGCGGCAAGTCCATGTGCAACAATCCTCTCTTGTCTGCACAAGACTCGGTTCAACGCGTTTCGGACTCACTCTGCCGCCGGTTCATTGCTCCTTCAGCGGCAGTGGATTCTATGTAAGGATAGACAAGACTTTCTGACGGGTTCTCACCATGCAAATCACGGGATTTTCACTCTTCACTGCGCGCATGTCTGGTGCATTGCTGGCAGCATTGGCTGCACTTGGCATGTCCGCGCCGGGCTTTGCCCAAGGTGTTGAAACGATTGACCCCAATGCCGGAATCGATAGCGATCTGGCTGCGCCTGTATCGAGCCCGACACCAACCTCCACCCCATCACCCACCCCATCGCCATTGCCGCAAAGTGCTCCGGCCGAACAGGCTTCGCCGGGTTTTGAACAGCCGGTTGGCACCGCCCCCTCAGCGGATGCGTCGGATGCCGCGAGCGAGGCTGCAAGCAATCCGCAAACTGCGGCCGAAAGCGATGCGACTTACAAGAAGGATGACCTCATCGGCGCGGCGGAAGGCGTTTTCGGCAAGGGCGCGGAAGGTCTTGCGCGGATGATCGAATCGCTGCTCGATGAACAGGGCGAACCCAATGGCTACATTGTGGGGCGTGAAGGCGGCGGGGCGATCATTTTTGGCCTGCGCTACGGTTCGGGCACCTTGTATCACAAGATCGAAGGGCAAAAGCCGGTTTACTGGACCGGGCCATCGGTGGGTTTTGATGTTGGGGCGAATGCCGGGAACACCTTTGTTCTGGTCTATAACCTCTATGATACAGAGGATCTCTATACCCGTTTTCCTGCGGCTGAAGGGCAGGCTTATGTAGTTGGCGGGTTCACGGCCAGCTATCTTCGCGTCAAGGATATCGTGCTTATCCCGATCCGGATGGGTGTTGGCCTGCGGCTGGGCGTCAATGCGGGTTACATGAAGTTCCGCAAGACGCAGAAATGGATCCCGTTCTGACGCTTGCCTGGCGAGCGCGCGAAAATTTTCGTCCGCGCATATTTCATCCTTGAAGACTGCGCGGCGCGACGGCATGGAGCGCGCTATGCTCGATAGCCTCAAACAACAGCCCGCCGATGCGCTCCTTGCGCTTATCAAGCTTTATGATGCGGATTCGCGTACCGACAAGATTGATCTTGGCGTCGGCGTGTTTCGCACTGAAACCGGCGCGACTCCCGTTTTTGCAGCGATCAAGGAAGCGGAAAAGCGCCTGGTGCAGAGCCAGGATTCGAAAGCCTATCTCGGACCGGAAGGCGACATGGGCTTTGTTCGCGCGCTGATTCCGCATATTTTCGGTGCGGATCACCCCTGGGGCGACCGAATCGACGGGATGCAGGCTCCGGGCGGGACGGGTGCGCTGCGTCTTGCATTTGGCCTTGCGATGCGGGCCGGGCTGCGGCGGATGATCGTCGGTTCGCCGACATGGCCGAACCACACGCAGATGTTTGGCGAAATGGTGATCGAGTCCGTGACCTTCAATCATGCGGGGCCGGATGGTGCGGCAGATATGGACGCATTGCGGGCTGCCGTGGCTGGTGCTGAGACAGGCGATGCAATCCTGCTGCACGGCTGCTGCCACAACCCGACCGGGATCGACTATACGCCTGCGCAATGGGATGAAATTGCCCGATTGCTGGCAGACAAGGGCCTGCTGCCGATCATCGACCTTGCCTATCAGGGGCTGGGTCAGGGCATGGACGAGGATGCCTATGGCCTGCGGGCTGTGCTTGCCGCCGTGCCAGAGGCGCTGGTGTGCTATAGCTGCGATAAGAACTTTGGCCTGTATCGTGATCGCGTGGGTGCGGTTTATGTTCTGGGCAAGGACGCAGAATCGACCGGGCGTATCCTCACCAACGGACATAATCTCGCGCGCACCAACTGGTCGCAGCCGCCTGATCATGGCGCGGCTGCGGCGCGGATCGTGCTGGAAGATGCTGACCTGACGAAAATGTGGCTGGATGAACTGGCTGCAATGCGCGGACGGATGCGGCTGATGCGGGAAATGATGGCGGCGGCCGATAATCGGGTGGGGGGCATGGATCTTGCGCCGCTTGCCACGCAGAACGGGCTGTTTTCGATCCTCTCGCTCGACAAGGACCAGATCCTGAAGCTGCGGGAAGATCACGGCGTTTACATGGCCGGATCGGGCCGGATCAACGTCGCCGGTCTGACCAAGGGCAATATCGAAAACTTCGTGAGTGCCCTTGCTGCCGTAGTCGGGTGAGTTACCGGCGCAGGCTTTCCATGCGTTGCAGATAACGGGCCAGCACATCGATTTCGAGATTCACGCCATCGCCTGCGGCAAGCTGGCCGATGGTAGTGACATCACCCGTATGCGGAATGATGTTGAGGCCGAACTGGACGGAGCCATCCGCCTGATCTTCAACGCCATTTACAGTCAGTGACACGCCATCGACAGTGATTGAGCCTTTGGGCGCGATATAGGGGGCCATTTCCGGTGGTGCGGAAATCGTCAGCCGGGTCGAATCCCCTTCGGGCAGTGCGCTGACAACAGTGCCCACCGCATCGACATGGCCGGTGACAATGTGCCCGCCCAGTTCATCACCGATTCGCAAGGCTGGCTCCAGATTGAGGCGTTGCCCTTCGCTCCAGCGGGATGGCACAGTGCGTGCGACGCTTTCGCCTGAAATGTCGACAGTAAACCAGCAATCCCCCTTGCTGCCGCCACGTTCCACTACGGTCAGGCAAACGCCGGAACAGGCAATGGATGCGCCGATGGCAATCGTATCGGGATCGAACGGGCAAGCGATCGTGACATGCAGATCGCCGCGCTGTTCAACTTTGCTGATCGTGCCGATGGCGGTGATGATGCCTGTGAACATGGGGTTCTCCGTTCGACCTTCCGGTCTGGCTTCAGGTGTTGCAGTCAGTTGCGGGACGGGCGCGCTCATAGACTTCGAGCGTGTCGCTGCCAAGGGTTCGGCGTTCGACAACGTGCCAGCGTCCGTGGGCATCGGGGAGCGCGGCAAGACCAATATCGCCAAGCGAAGCGCGACCCGCGCCAATCAGGATCGGGGCGCGATAGACAAGCAGCCTGTCAATCAGGTCGGCGCTGAGGAAGGCTGCTGCGGTTTGCGCGCCGCCTTCGACGAAGAGGTATTGCACATCGGCCAGCCCTGCGATGTCACGGGGGCTGGCCAGAACCTGCCAGCCTTCGGGTGCCGTGCCACTTTGCGAAAGCACCCAGCGCGCAGGGCTGAAGGCGGCAAGGCCCGGTAAACGCACATCAAGCCGAGGGGCGTCTGCGCGAAAAGTGCCGCCGCCTACCAGTATCGCATCGGTGCGGGCGCGCTCTGCATGAACATGGGCGCGGGCAGCCGCACCGGTAATCCACTGGCTTTGCCCATCTGCCATGGCGATGCAGCCATCGATTGAAAGGGCGAGCTTCAACGTGACGTGGGGCCGCCCGTGACGTTGGCGCATAAGGTAGCCTGCAAGGCTGCGTGTTGCGCTGCGGCTGGGCATGAGCTGTGCGTCAATGCCGGCACCGCGCAACATGGCAAGGCCATCGCCTGCTGTGCGCGGGTCCGGGTCTTGCACGCCCACAACCACGCGGGCCAGCCCGGAATTGAGAATAAGCGAAGTACACGAGGGGCCGCGTTCGCTCTGGTGCGCGCACGGCTCCAGCGTGACGTGCAGGGTCGCGCCCTGGGCAGCCGGGCCAGCCTGTGCCAATGCCACGGCTTCGGCATGGGGGCGTCCGCCCTCGGCCGTCCAGCCCCGCCCGATCACCGCACCATTCTTGACGATAATCGCGCCGACTGCGGGATTGGGGCGGCTTAACGGCCTGCCGCGCCCGGCAAGGGCGGCAGCGGCATCCATCCAGCGTGGATCGGCATCACTCGACCGCACTGGCCCTGTCACCTGCTTCGCGCGCTGCTTCGCGCCGTGCCTCGTCCGCTGCCTTATCAGCGGCGGCTTCGCGCTCGATCTTCTCGACATCCATGCCCGAAACCTTGCCCAGCGTGCGATAGATGTCGCGGATACGTTCATCGCGGGCCTTGCGCTCCGCGATTATCGCATCCTTGCGTTTCTGGTTTTCGATATTGGACGCAATGATTTCAGCATCGGTCCTGTCAGCGGCAAAGGTCGTGATATAGGTCACTTCGGGGCGTGGCGGCGGGCCTTCTGCCCCTTCGGGCACCATCAGGGAAAACAGTGAAACCGTTGCCACCAGCGAAACCAGAACGATCCGCCAGCGATAAGGGTTGGGACGGCGAAACTCGGTTACAAAGTCGCGCGCTGCACCTGTCGGGGAGATTTTTCGCCAGAAACTCATCGCCGCCTAGATAGGGCGACCTTGCCCGCAACGCCAGTTCTAAGCGCAGGTGTTGCTGTCAGTTGTAAAAAACGCGGATGCGAAAGCTGCCGCGCAAGTTCCCGCCGCCGGGTGAGTTGGTGTTTAGCGTGCCACTGAAATCGAACGCCAGCGTTCCGTCACTGCCGATCAGCGGGAAAGCGGGAAGATTGGTCGTCAGGTTGGTAAGCTGCGCGGTGGTGCCCGTCCCACCCGACAAGGTGACGGAGGAGGGAAACTCTATCCGCACGCTGCGAAACGGTTTGCCGCTGACAACGGCATGACCTGAAAATGCCATGCCGCCCAGATCCTGCAGCTCACCGCTGGCCACTTTTGCGCCTGTCACCGGGTCCATCAGGATCTGGCCATTGCCGGTATTGATCACGACGATGCGGCCAAAGTTGATGTCGCTTGTTACACTAAGGTCCATCGGACCGTTGCCGTTGTTGCCATCATTGCCATTGCCGCGCTCACCGGGCGGGAGATCGCATTGCAGGCAAACGCCTTGCGCCCACGCGGACGCGCCCGGCGCGGCAAGGCCAGCGATGATTGCGGTCAGGGCCAAGGCGACTTTGCTCATCACTGCGCCATTGTCGCCAATCAAGGTAAACGGCGCGTTAATGCTAGGCACGCGGCCTAGGGCCACGCCGCTCAGGATTCAGGAAAAGGTTGCGTAAAGCGTGCGGCCGTGGGCTTTCAGCCAGCCATTGGCAGCGGCAATATCGCCTTCGAACAACTGGCCCAGCAGCGCATGGAAAGCCGGTGAGTGATCAAAGTGGACAAGGTGCGCCACTTCATGCGCCACGACCGAGCGCCGCACATGGTCAGGGGCCTGCACCAGCCGCCAGTTCATGCGGATCGTCCCGTCCGGCCCGCAACTGCCCCAGCGCCGTTGCGCTCGCGACAGACGCAGATCGGGGCAGGGCTTTCCCGCCAGATCGCAATAGTGGGCAAGGTCCGCCTGCATCAATGTCAGGGCTTCCTGGCAAAGCCAGCGGCGCAGGCGGCTTTCCAGGCTCTGCACCGGCCCACCGATCTGCAGTTGTCCGCCGGTGATGATCGGGCGACGGGGATGATGGCTTTCCCAGTCAATCGTCAGCCTCTCGCCACGATAAGCGATTGCCCCGGCGGGAACCGGAGGGGTTCTCGCGGGCATGGCGCGAAGCTGGCTCTCCAGCCAGTCCCGCTTGCCATGGGCAAAGGCTATGGCTTCTGCGGTGCGTCCCCAGCGCGGCATGGTAATACGCACTTCGTTGCCATCGGGGGCGAGACGCATGGTCATGCGCGTGGCGCGTGCGTGTCGTCTGATTGCAAGGGGAATGGCTTGTCCCGCGATTTCTACCGATGGATCGGCTTGTTCGCGGCGGAGCCAGTCGATCATGCGCGGCGGGCCTTTGTCCCGGTAGACGCACCGGCGTCACCAAAGGATGGCTCGACGATATGGTGTTCCAGCGGTCCGGCTTCGTCTTCGGTGATGACGCGCCCGGCGACGGAAACGCCTGCACGCCGCACATCGTCGCGATCCCCGGTCAGCAGGTAATGCCATTGCGGCAGCGGCAGGTCTTTTGCGCGGCGGACATAGGCGCATGTGTCGGGTAGCCAGCGGATTTCAGGTAACAGGCGTGCGGTCAACCGCAAGCAATCGGGCACGAATGCGCGGCGATTGCGGTAATTGCTGCATTGAGCCGTTTCGATATCGAGCAATTTGCACGCGACGTTGGTGTGCAGCACTTCGCCAGTGTCGGCATCTTCCAGTTTGTGCAGGCAGCACTGGCCGCAGCCATCGCACAAGGCTTCCCATTCCGCGCGCGTCAATGTGTCGAGCGGCAGTTCCCAGAACTGTGCCCTTAACGCACCCATCGCGCCAGTTCCGCCGCCACTGCCGGGGCGTCCTTGTCAACCGGGACAAGCGCAATCGCCGCGCCATCCTTGCCCATCAGGTATGCGCCGCGGCTGTGGTCCATCAGGTATCCGCCGCCAGGCTGGGATTCCCCCCTGGCATAATAGACGGCAAAAGCCTTGGCTGCTGCGGCGACTTGCTCAGGCGTGCCGGTCAGGCCGACGAGCTTGTCCGAAAAGGCATGCGTGAACTGGCGTATCGCATCCGGGGTATCGCGTGCCGGGTCGATCGAGATGAAGATCGGCTGCACCTGACTGGCGAGGTCTGGATGGTCTTCTGCAAAGAGCTTCAGCCCCTTTACCATTGTCTGCACATCCAGCGGGCAAACATCGGGGCAATATGTATAGCCAAAATAGACAATGCGATAACGCCCGTCGAAATCCGACCAGTGAACCGGCTTGCCGTCTTCGCCAGTGAGGGTGAAGGGGCCGCCGATGGAACTGCCCGCCAGCGGCGGTTTTTCATCAGGCGCCGATGTGCCGGAGCCGCCGCAAGCGGCAAGCGCCAAAGCGGGAAAGAGCAGGGCGATACGAAGTTTGCGAGTCAACATAGCGCTGCGGTTCATGCTCTGCTAACCCAAGTTGGGCAAGAGAACACTCAAGGTTTATGCGCTGGAAGAAGGGGCAGTCGTCGTCATGCAAGCGAAGGGTTTGAAGCAGATTGTGCCGGTGGTGCTGGCCGCGTTGGCGGGTGCTGTTCTGGTCGCAATGCCCGCGCGCGCCCAGTTTTCCGACAGTTACAAGTTTCTGGAAGCGGTGAAAAAGCAGGACGGTCAGGCTGTTACTGACTATCTGAATGAGCCGGGAACAACGATTGTCAACACGCGTGACATAACTTCGGGCGATTCGGCGCTGCACATTGTTACCCAGCGCCGCGATGTGGCCTGGATTCGCTTTCTGATCGCCAAGGGTGCTGATCCCAATCTCCAGAATACCAAGGGCGTGACACCGCTTGGCCTCGCTGTTGGCGTTGGTTTTATCGAAGGGGCGCAGGCGCTGCTCGATGCAGGTGCGCGCGTCGATGATGCGTCGCAGACTGGCGAAACGCCGTTGATTACCGCTGTCCATCGCCGCGATGTTGCAATCGTCCGGGCCTTGCTGAAAGCGGGCGCAAACCCCGACCGCGCAGACAATTCCGGGCGGAGCGCGCGCGATTATGCGGCTCTCGATGGCCCTTCAAGTCAGGTGTTGTCGGCTATTGAATCCGCCGACAAGCAGGAAAAACGGCAACAGGCACCACAAAAGGTCTATGGGCCTTCCTTCTGATTGACTTGATTTGGTCTTCTGCCTGATTTGGTCTTCTGATTGTCGCAGCCTGTGCTAACAGGGCGCGCATGAGCGCATCCGATCTTACTCTTGATGAACTGCGTGGTCTGCTGGCCCCGGCTGTTGCCGATGCTGCAGTGTTCGATGGCTGGACGGATGCGGCACTCGAAACGGCAGCCGCACAGCATGGTGTCGAGGCATCGGTTGCACGGCTGGCATTCGCTGGCGGCGCCATGGACATGATCGAGGCGTGGGTGGCCAGCGTCGATGCGGCAATGCATGACGCTTTTGCCGATGGCAAACTGGCTGAACTGCCGGTGCGGGAGCGGATTCGCAGTCTCGTCGCGTTTCGTCTGGCACGGATCGCGGGCAAGGAGGAGGCTCTCAGGCGCGCCCTGGCGATTATGGCCATGCCTCAAAATGCTGGCCGCGCCCTGCGCCTGGGGTGGACGAGTGCAGACCTGATGTGGCGGCTCGCCGGTGACAAGTCGGCCGATTACAACCACTATACAAAACGCACCATCCTCGCAGGCGTCTATGCTGCGACGCTGGCGATTTTTGCTGACGATCAAAGCGAGGGTAAAGCCGCAACGCTAGCTTTTCTGGATCGCCGGATCGCCGGAATCATCCGTTTCGAAAAAGCCAAGGCGCGGTTTGTGCCTGATTCTGGCCGGGGCTTCAGCATGGCGCGCTTTTTGGGGCGGCTGCGCTATCCTGCCCGCTAGTGACCGTTGCCGAGGGGTTGTTTGAATAATGATAATCAGTTGCAACATGGTGGCGAATCTGGCACCGCGACCCTGATGACCCTTGATGAGCTTCCCCTTGGCCAGCGCGCTTCCATTGTGAAGGTCGATTGGGCCACGCTTGCCCCGGACGAGGCGCAGCGACTGCGCGCGCTGGGTCTGGATGCGGGCGCGCGGGTGGCGGTGTCCTATCGCGGAGTGTTCGCATCGCGCGATCCTCTTGCCGTGATGGTTGGCCGGATGAGCGTCGCCATCAGGCGGGCACATGCCCGCGCCATGCAGGTGGAGTTGATCTGATGCGTTTGCGCTGCGCGGTTCTGGTCGGCAATCCCAATGCCGGGAAAAGCGCGCTTTTCAATGCCCTGACTGGTGCGCGCCAGAAAATCGCCAACTATCCCGGCGTGACGGTAGAGCGCAAATCGGGCCGCCTCACTTTGCCGAGTGGGGAGACGATGGAACTGGTCGATTTGCCGGGTTCCTATGGGTTGCATGCGACCAGTCCGGATGAGGAAGTGACGCGCAAGGCCGTCCTGGGGGAGCTTGCAGGCGAAGCCCGGCCCGAAGTTCTCATTATCGTTGTCGATGCGTCCAACCTTGAACAGCATCTGGTCTTTGCCCAGGAATTGATAGAGCTTGGCCTGCCGGTCGTGGTGGCGCTCAACATGGTTGACCTTGCCGAGCGTGACGGACTGGTGCTGGACCCGCTGGCGTTGCAGCGGGCACTGGGTGTGCCGGTGATCCCCACCGTCGCCGTCCGCCGCCGCGGGCTGGATGAACTCCTTGCCGCAGTCGCCAACGCAGAAAGCACGGCTGATGCCGAAACGCACGAAGGGCGCGTGCACCTGACATTGCCGGAACGGCGATTGGCCGCGCACAACATTGCTGCGGGCGCAATCCTGTCCGAAACCACGCGGCACAAGCTGCATTCGAGGCTCGATAATCTGTTTCTGCACCCGTGGCTTGGGCCGGTTATCCTGTTTGCGCTGCTGTTTGTGGTATTTCAGGCCGTCTTTGCAGGGGCAGCGCCTTTTGCCGATGCGCTTGATGCAGGGATTGGCGTGCTGATTGACCTTGCAACCACACATTTGCCTGCCGGGTTCCTGCGCGACCTGCTGACGCAAGGCATATTGTCGGGGGTCGGCTCGGTTGTCGTGTTCCTGCCGCAAATTGTCACGCTTTTTGCTTTCATCCTCTTTATGGAGGCGAGCGGATATATGGCCAGGGCAGCGTTCCTGATGGACAGGATGATGTCCACGGTGGGGCTGTCAGGCCGCAGTTTCATCCCGCTTCTGTCCAGCTTTGCCTGCGCTATTCCGGGGATCATGGCGACGCGCAGCATTGCCGACCCCAAGGACAGGCTGACGACGATCCTCATTGCGCCGCTGATGACATGTTCGGCGCGGTTGCCGGTCTATGCTGTCATCATCGCCGCGTTTATTCCCAATGAGCCACTTGGTAGCGGGGTCTTCGCGATTCTTGGTTTGCAGGGGCTGGTGTTGTTTGCTCTCTATGTCGCGGGGATTGTCGGGGCGATGGTTGTCGCGCTGGTTCTGCGCCGTTCGGTCACGCGCGGCACGGCGAGCGGGTTCATCATGGAACTGCCCAAATATCAGTTGCCCCGCCTGGGGGATTTGTTGATCGGGCTGTGGCAGCGTGCATGGGTTTTCCTGCGCCGCGCGGGGACCATCATCTTTACCGTAACGGTCGTGCTGTGGCTGCTGCTCAGTTTTCCGCGCGCTGCGCCCGGAGAAAACCAGGTCGATGCGTCCATTGCCGGGCAACTTTCACAAGGGCTTGCGGTCGTGGTGGAGCCGATCGGCTTCAACCGGGAAATTGCGCTGGCCCTGATACCAGCCATGGCCGCGCGCGAAGTTGCCGTGTCTTCGCTCGCCACCACGTATGCGGTCGGTGCCGAAGACGAAGACGCCGCATCGCAAGCGCTCACTGCCCAGCTTGGCGCCCGCTGGAGCCTGCCGACTGCACTTGCCTTTCTGGCGTGGTTTGTCTTTGCGCCACAATGCCTTTCCACCATTGCTGTCGCCCGCCGCGAAACAAACGGGTGGAAATGGCCTGTCTTCATGTTGTGCTACCTGTTCAGCCTGGCCTACATCTTCGCGGGAATCACTTACTGGAGCGCGGTTGCGCTGGGGTTGTAGAAAGGCACGTTTCAAATGGCAGGCAGCGTCAACAAGGTTATCCTGATCGGCAATCTGGGACAGGATCCCGAAGTGCGTAGCTTCCAGAACGGTGGCAAGGTCTGCAATCTGCGGATTGCAACGTCTGAAAGCTGGAAAGATCGCAACACGGGTGAGCGTCAGGAACGTACCGAATGGCATACCGTCGCGATCTTTTCCGAAGGGCTGGTGAACGTCGCTGAACGTTACCTTCGCAAAGGCTCCAAGGTTTACATCGAAGGCCAGTTGCAAACCCGCAAGTGGCAGGACCAGTCCGGCAATGACCGTTATTCAACTGAAGTCGTGCTGCGCGGCTTCAATGGCACGCTGGTCATGCTGGATGGCCCCGGCGGCAGTGGCGGTGGCCAGCGCGGTGGCGGCAACTGGGATCAGGGCGGTGGCAGTTCTGGTGGCGGCTCGCAAGGTGGCGGCTGGAATCAGGGTGGTGGCGGATCATCGGGCGGCGGAAGTTCGTTCGGTGACGACCTTGACGATGATATTCCCTTCTGAGGCAGTTTGATCGAGGGCTGACCTTTGCGAGCGGTCAGTCCTTCTTTTTTGTGAGCGCAGCGAGAGCCGCAAAGGGGCCTGCAGCGCT